>LFTD01000108.1 GCA_001512625.1 Clostridiales bacterium DTU036
CGATTGTAATATTTTCGCAAATCATAGATTTTCATCCTTTCTATGTTGCTATGCAACTTACATGTTGTTTTGCTAGAGGGCCAGCATTTCCTCTGCGGCCCTCTAGCTGTAAAAGTTTTTTCGATTCAAATACTATTTCTAGGCCTTAACTTCAAGATTTTGTTTTGCAATAGCTTTATCTAACCAATCCTTACCTTCATTGAAACGAGAAACAATAAAGGTCACCACATAGTCACCAGCGGAGTTAATCATAGTGGCTGGGGGATCGACTAGGTTTCCAATAGCTACAAGAATTGGGAAGGCTATCTCAATTTGAGCTGGGAAAAAGATTGAAGCAATTATATATTCACCTATGTATCCACCTCCAGGTACACCTGACATACCAACTGAGGATAGAACTGCAACAGCTACAACCTGTGGTAGCATACCCCAAGTAAAGGGTTGACCTAAAGCACCAAGCACAAAGGCAATCTTTAGCACGCAGGAGAAGCATGAGCCATCCATGTGCATAGTAGCTCCTAGAGGGATAACAATACTTGATATGTCATCATCAATACCGGTTTCCCTAGATACCTCAATATTTGTTGGTATGGTAGCTACAGATGAGCAGGTTCCAAGAGATACAATGGCTGGCCT
>LFTD01000026.1:0-2068 GCA_001512625.1 Clostridiales bacterium DTU036
ATAGATTATGATTTCTCCATAATTATTCACAAACTTAATCTCCTTCTTTTTTTTATCAGTATCAGTCCCAATTATATCAGGCTAAATATTATAAGCCATATACTTTCAGTATCTAAACTATAAGGGGCACTGGTGTACCGCTTACAACCCTTATTTCTTAGATAATAGCTATAAGCAGTACACCAAGAGTCCTTTTGCGACTTTGCGGAAGCTCCAAAACCCTTTTAAATACATCTTTTTACCCCCTTGTCACTATTATGACATTCCCCCCAACCGTGGGGTCATAGATAGAAGTTATTTCAGAGGACCTTGCTACTATTTGAGCCATTACCTCACTGACTTGTCTTGGGGTATAGAACTCTCCGGCCTTCTTACCTGACTCCATGGCAAATTGGCCTATTAAGTATTCATAGGCGTCTCCTAAAGTATCAGACTTTTGAAGAGCCACCATGTCAAGATCAGCAAAGAGCATTATTAGAGCCTGGACATTCTTGCTTCTTTCATTTAGGTTTGAACCCAGAGCCGTATCGTTTAGGTCAATGGTATTAGAGGCAAAAAGGCCCTTAAAGTCCCCGCCAGAACTAGTAGAGCTAATGGTTCTTTCAAAATTACTAAGTCCATCTGTAACCTTTTGGACCTCAAAGCTGCCTTCATTTATATCCCTAACCCAAACCTGGTAGAGGTGCTCAGGTTCAACATAGTAGCCTTGGTAATTAAGAAAGCCCTGGTCAAGCTCAGACCCTAAGTCTTTTCTTTGAAGTCTATACTCTTCTAGCAAGTCCTCGGTAATAGTAGACTTAGTCTCAGATAGAACTTTAAAGGCCTCTAGGGTTTTATCGGATAAAAATTTATAGAACATAAGACCCAGCATATAGTCCTTATACCTGCTGGCATCCATGGATCCTCAGTCCAGCCTCCTCCATCAATTCCCTTTTATTATATAGCACGGATGCTAAAAGTAGAACTAATTCCTATGCCTTACTTATTTCTTGTTACTAATGCGGGCATGGGTGAAAAGAGCTATCTAAGGTTGAATATACATTAACTGTTTTTATATCTATCTGGAACCGAATATGCATGATTTATATCAAATTACCACAAGATAGCCTAGAACTCTAGGTTGGGTTTTTAATAGGTGGATTTAAAACTTCATTTGATGGAAATAGGAATATTTTTTTCATAAAAATCGAACCTAAGTTGTTGAATGGTTCGTAAAATATGGAAGGCTTACTAAAGAAGAATTATTTTCTGGTATGTATGCACAGATACAGGTATAAAAAGGTTAATTAAGGATGGCCTTTCCCATAGGTACTTCCATAGACCCATGCCATTAATATGAGTGTGGCAGAAACTAACTGGTTTTCTGTAAAGAGAATACCAAGACTGATGGAAATAAGTAACCGGAAGAAGCTATAGCTATAAGGATATAGAGGTCTTAAGGAGGTTATTTAGCATTGTAAAATTTAAAAAGTAAGTGGTTATTATAAAAAATCAAGTAATATAAAATCCATTATATGCCTCAACATCTCTTCCATTTGATAAAATTTTCGCATATCAGGAGTTTGGGAGCCATCAGAAAGGAATTAAAAAGCACCCTTGCGGATGCTGAATTAATCCCTCTTGATTGAAAAAAAAGGTGGTATTATTAAAGGAATATTTCCAAAAGTTGAAGTTATGTTGCCTACAAGTAAAGTTATCTGTTCTAACCCCTTGCCTCCTTCGATTATCTTTTCGATGTTATCATTTACATATTCGAGTCTTTCCTCATCACTACCGAATTTTTCACTCTTTTCAGTATCAATTTTATTTGACTGTATATAAATAGCCTCTAAAGAAAAAATTGATTCTGGTTCTCCTTGAATAGATGTTTTAACCTCAAGTATTAATTCTTCTTCAGAGCAAGTTAATATTCTATAGGAACCAATCTTATTAATATTTAATTCAATATTTATTGTAGCGGGATCAGGACTAAGAGAGTACTGTAACGATGTTAATGTATGTGACACAGAAGTAAAGTATAGCTTAGGTTTATGCATGTTTTACCTCATCCATCCAATCTAGATTAAAA
>LFTD01000026.1:2075-9398 GCA_001512625.1 Clostridiales bacterium DTU036
ATTTAATTTTGACATAGCGCAAGCTAACTCATAAGCCTTTTCAAATAATAACCTTCCCCCCATATCTTGGCTAAAAAGGTTATTAACATAAGCATTTAGACTAAGATTATGTCTAGTAGATTCTTCTGTTAGATATTGGTGGATTTCTGGTGTTGTCCTAACAGTGAAATTCCCCTTATATGATCTGTATTTTTCGGGTTCTTCGTAAATGTCTTCTTTGGGTAAAGATAATCCTTCTTCTTTTACGACTTGCACGTAGTACTCAGAGTCCTCTAATAAGGAACTAATTGCTTCCTGCTGTGTAATTCCTCCTCCAGAAAGGCCTTTGAGCGCAGGAAAATGTGCTACATATTCCTTGCCATTTTCAGTGGCAATAGCATATATCTCCATTCTATAATTTACATTCATTTTTTCCTCCCTGTATCAGACTATCCCTACTTCTTTTAACCAGCTCTTTTACACTTTTTTTCTTTCCAATTTAAAAAATATAAATTAAGTTCTCATATTTCATTTTCGTGTCTAAAGTGAAATATGAGAGGCATTTAGTCTTTTGTATTTCATAATAATGATATAGTGGGTTCTGATATTGCCTAACTAATTGATCTTCAGAGCCTATAAAACAAGCTGTAGATCTGGAAATATTGGTAATCATGTCAGGAATGGAAATGAACTAGCCTTTAATTGCTAAGAAAGGATAATTTTAGGCTGATTATTTTGTAGTATAATAAAGCCATGGAAAGAATAAATAAACTTGAAGAGCAAATGATTAACTGGCGCAGGCAACTCCATGAAATCCCTGAGATTGGACTCCACCTGCCCAGGACCAGTGGCTATATAAAAAGCGAACTGGAAAAACTGAATATACCCTATAAAGATTATATTTCTGGCAATGCTTTAGTGGCCTGGGTAGGCAAGGGAAAGACTGTGGCCCTGAGGGTGGATATGGACGCCCTACCAATTATGGAAGAAACTGGCCTGGATTTTTCATCCAGGGGTATTGCTATGCACGCCTGTGGCCATGATGGCCATATGGCTGTGGGTCTAGGAGTACTGACCTACTATAAGTCCATTGAAGATGAGATGGACTTTAGACTGGCTGTAATCTTTCAGCCAGGTGAGGAGCATCCTGGTGGAGCTCTTCCCATGATTAAGGAAGGGGTAATTGAGGACTTTGAAATTGAGGCTATCCTGGGCCTACATATGGGAAACCTTATGTCAGAAGAACCTGGAACTGTCTGTATCAAGTCTGGCTCTATTATGGCTGCCTCTGATCTCTTCTCTATTAGCATAAAGGGCAGTGGAGCCCACGGAGCCCTACCAAATCTAGGCACCGATACCATCCTTATAGGCTCACTAATAGTTAGCCAGCTCCAGTACCTAATTAGTAGGGAGCTTGACCCTAGGGAGCCTGCTGTTATCAGTTTTGGTAAGTTTCATGGGGGAACTGGTTTTAACATTATCCCTGGAGATGTTGAGCTTGAGGGGACTTTTAGGAGCCTTAAAGAGGAGTCTAGAAAGCAGGTTGCTAGAAGAATAAAGGAACTCTCCCAGTCCATAGCTGCTAGCTATGGCGCCAGGGTAAAGGTTGACTATGACTTTAGGTATCCTGTTGTGTCAAATGATTCAGACCTTACCGAGGTTTTTATCTCTACCAGCAGGGACTTTTTAGGAAAAGACAGGGTGAAGATTCTTGAAAGCGGCACCATGGCCGGTGATGACATGTCTTATTTTCTTCAGAAAATACCCGGTGTCTATTTCTTTATATCCACCCCAGGTGAAGTTGATGGAAACTTTTACCCCCACCACCATCCCAAGTTTAACCTTGATGAGAGTTACTTTGTGGAAACTGTAAAACTACTTTGCCTTAACCTTGAGGCTTTTGCTAGAAGATGAAAAAGTTACTAAGCCTAGCTCTAGTTCTTATCCTGGTTTTTCTATCTATTTATGCCTATGGATTCCAGGAAACTAGTACTAGGGCAGACCTGCTGGTCTTTGGTGCTCCTCCAAAGGAGGATGGTAGTCTTGGCTCCACCTTGGAATCAAGGCTCATCAAGGCCAAGCAGTATCTATTAGTCCATGAAGAGGCTAGGGCCATCCTCCTTGGAGGGGGGAGCCCCCTTAGCGAAGCCCAGGCAATGGCTGACTATTTGGTGGAGGCAGGGGTTTCTAAAGACAGGCTAATTCTTGAAGAAAACTCCAGCTCTACTTGGACCAACCTTATAGAGGCCAGGCAGCTTATGGAGGAGCTGGGAATTGATAAAGCCCTGGCGCTATCTTCAGACTATCATATGCTACGCATAAGGTTTTTAGCAAAAAGACTAGATATGGAGCTCTACCCCTTACCCGCTAAAACTCCAGCTGGGGTTTTGATACCTAGCTATGGAAGGGAAGTCCTTGCCCTTATCAAATCTTTTTTCCTAGACCGTTAGGAGTTTAAATGAATAAATTTTATAGAGAGCAAAAAGTGGAACTCTTTTACTTTACTAGTCCCTATTGCTATGATTGCTGGGACCAAGAGCCCTATTTAAATAAGTTCCTGCAACTATATGAGGATTACATTGATTTACATATTATAATGGCTCCCTGTCCCTCGGGGATAGAAGACTTAAAGGTAAGCTCCCTGCCAGTCAAGGCTTTCAGGGTTTTTTCTGCTATCTATCCAGGTAGAAGTTTGTCCTTTCTAAAATTCCTGCGCTCTGCCATCTTTGATGAGAAGGCAGATTTATCTTGTCAGGAAAGCCTTGAGGATCTAATCCAAGGCTTTGGTGAAAGGGCAGGAGAGATACTTGAAAGAAGTGTATCCGATGAGGGCCAAAATAGAATAGAAGAGGATAGGAAGCTAGCTCAGCGTTTTGAAATAAAAACCCTACCAAGCTTTGCCCTAGTCCAGCAGGGCAGGAGGGCTCTAGTCTCTGGCAGGCTAGAAGAAGAGGTCCTTGAAGACAAGCTCCAGGAGATTCTTGGTTTTAAACCAGAAGCTGGAAAAATCAGAGAGCTTGGAGAGGAACTTCGCCAGAGCTATAGACTCTATCCAAGGGATTTGAAGCTGCTCTATGACCTGGAAGAGGACCAGCTCCTTGACTATGTAGAAGAGAAGCTAAAACCCGAGGACTACAGGTGGGTTGATTATGAAGGCGGGTTTTATTTAGAGGTCAACCATGAAAAACTCTAGGAGTTGGCTGAAGCTAGTTGCAAAAAGCCTTATCCTAGGCTTTCTACTAGTGGTTTTACTTAAGTTTATTTTTAAGCTTCCCTATATGAAGAGCCTCGAATATATAGGTGTGGTTTTTCTCTTTATAGCAGTTGTATTCTTTATGACTACGGGGCCAAGAAAGTATAGAAATAGTGGTGAAATGATAAATGCTACTATGGAACCTAAAAATAAGAAGGAGCCAGTTGAAAGGGGGGACATCTACTATGTGCTTGCCTTTGGCTTGGTGGGACTGGTTTTTATCCTACTCCCCCTTTTTATAAGATAGGGCCTGGATACTATCCAGACCCCATTTTTTTATTCTTTGTTAAATTATATCTTTTTTTAAATTAAATCTTTTTTTCAATTAATCTAAAGGATATCCTTGGTATAAATCCTGTAGACCTTGGTCCTCTCGGCTCCAAAGCTCTCTATATCTGCCAGCATCTCCTTATTGTATTCCCATATGGTGCTGCCCTCTACTCTAGTATAGCCCTTCTTTTGGGCTTCTTCTTGGCTGGCTAGATAGATGGCACCTGAGACCCCCTTGTTCCTATAACTAGGAATAACAAAGAGAACCAGCATTCTGCCTCTATTAATTTTCCTCTTTTTAAGGAGAAAACTAACAAAACCTGTGGGTAGGAGCCTACCCCTCATGTCCTTTAGAACCTGGTTGTAGTCGGGGAGGGTGATGTTAAAGCCAAGGGGCCTATTGTCAATAGTACTTCTGGCTATGAAAATCAGATCACCATCGGCAAAGGGTACCAGCTGTTTTACAATTCCTTCTATTTCCTCTTGGCTGGGAGGCATAAAGTCCAGCCAGTCCTTAGGCATGGCCTCTTCAATAATTCTTTTTATATCGTCAGCATCTTTTGCCAGGGCCTTTTTGTCCTTAAGATTAACTTTATCAAGTCTGTAGTTAAATCTTTTCATCAGCCTGGGTATAGCTTTTTTATACCTATCTAGAGCCTCTTCAACTAGGTCGGCTTCATAGCCATAGCAGTCGAAATACTTAACAAAGCCAAAATCTAAAAAGAAGTCATTATAGTAGGGCTTGTTGTAGGTGTTCATCACATAAACAGGAGCCTGGAAATTATCTATAAGAAAGCCCCTGTTATCGTCGCCACCAGGCAGGGAGAGGGGGCCTTTTATCAGGGTCATGCCTCTTTTCTTGGCCCAGTTTTCAGCAAAGCCTAGGAGGAGCCTGGCTGCCTCTATATCCTCTATAGACTCAAACTGGCTGATGTAGGCCTCTTTTAGGCCATGGTATTTATTAAGTTCCTCGTTGATCCCAACTATCAGCCTTCCAATGGTTCTCTTTCCATCTCTGAGGAGGATTTTTTCGTGGGGACCCGCGTAATTTAGGAGATTATCTTCTCCAGAGATATATTTTTTGTACTGGCCGATTAATGGAGCCACCCAGGGGCTATTTTTATCATAAAGGTCGAAGGGTAGCATGGTGAAGTCTTCTAGGTCTTTTTCACTTCTTACTGGATAGATTTTGTAGTCCATTAGTTTCCTCGTTATTTATTTTTATTTTTTAAATAATTTAATAGACTGTCCCTGGTATTATCAAGACCACCAAGGACTGCTGTGGCAAGCCTATCTAGAACCTGTCCTAGCTGGGGACCTTTATAGCCTAGGTCCATAAGCTCCTGGGAGGAGAGGGCCAGATCCTTATAGCTAAGAAAGGGTTGGTTATTTAGATAGTGCCTTGCCTTTATTTCTACCTGTTCATAGGAGCTTCTACTTCTTACAAAGCCAGGCTCCTTGGCCAGGTTGTCTGCATATTTAAACTCAATGATGTCAAAAAAGACTTCTGGTCCCCAGTAGAAGAGACTTTTTTTAATAGCAAGCTCTTCTGGGTAGATTCCCGTATTATGGTGGAGAATAATGTTAAGGACCCTATTTTGAAGTTTTTTAGAGTAGCCCAGTTTTGTTAGAATCTTCTCAGCCTGTCTTTTTGAGGCTACACAGTGGCCAGGAAAATGGCCGATATTTTTATCATCTACATAGAGGGTTTGGGGTTTGGCTATGTCGTGGAAAAGGCCAGCCAGTCTATGGGCCAGGTCTTTTTTACTAAAGGCAACAACCTTGGCTGTGTGGGTCCAAACATCGTAGCAGTGATAGGGGGTCATCTGGTCAAAGCCAACCATAGGAATTATCTCAGGTATAAAAACACTTATTATCTCATGGTAGTTAAGGAGGGCTTCTTCTACCCACTGGCCCATAAGAAGTTTACTAAGTTCCTGCTGGAGTCTTTCCTGGCTGACCATTTGAATCAGCTCCTTATTTTCAAAGAGGGCTGATTTTGTTTCCTCTTCCATTTCAAAACCTAGTATTGAAACAAATCTAATGGCCCTTAGCATTCTAAGGGCGTCTTCGTTAAAGCGCTCCTTCGGGTTGCCTACGGCCCTTATTATACCATCTTCAAGGTCCTTAAGGCCCCCAACATAATCAATTAATCCCTCTTTAGGGTGGTAGGCCAGGGCGTTGATGGTAAAGTCCCGGCGCTTAAGGTCTTCTTTTAGACTGGAAGAAAAACTAACTGAGCTGGGCCTTCTATAGTCCTCATAGTCTCCATCGGTCCTAAAGGTGGTTATCTCCATGCTAAGGCCTTTATAGATCAGGGTCACTGTGCCATGCTTTAGGCCTGTTGGGATTATCTTTTCATCAGAAAAAAGCCCCATGACCTCCTGGGGTAGGGCCGATGTGGCCAGGTCTATATCTCCAGGCTCCTTACCTTGAAGGGCGTCTCTTAGAGCACCCCCTACTAGGTAGGCCTGGTAACCTTCCTTATTTAGTTTTTCAATTACTTCCAGGGCCTGGCTAGGAAAATTCATAGTCACCTCCTTATAAGTATAGCAAACCTGGAGGCTTAAAAAAAGTCAGCTTTAGCTTTATCCCTTAGGCGTGGTAGAATAGGACAAGTAAGGAGGAGAAAGATGAAATCCTATGAGTATGTAAAAGATGAAAAGTCCTCCAGGACCAGAAAGTCCTGGGATGATTACTTTATGAATCTAGCTGAGCTGGCTGCTAAGAGGTCCACCTGTGATAGGGCCCATGTTGGAGCCATTGTTGTTAACCAGGACCACAGGATAGTTGCCACAGGCTACAATGGCAGCGTGGGAAGAAAAACCCCCCACTGTAGCGATGTAGGCCACGCTATGAGGGAGGGCCACTGTATAGCTACCCAGCACGCTGAGCTCAACTGTATTTCTTACTGTGCTAAGGAGGGAATCCCCATGGGGGGCTGTGTTATCTATGTGACCCACTTTCCCTGTCTTAACTGTACCAAGGCCCTTATTCAATCGGGGATAACCAAGATCTACTATAAAGAGGCCTATAGAGTTGATGACTTTGCCCTTCATCTACTTGACATCAATGGCATTGACTATATTAGGGTTGAGCCTGAAGATTAGCTTAAAGGCCCCTGGTGTAGGCCCGTGAATATTTGGGTATAAGCCTAGGGCAGGCAGGTCTGCCTGATTTTAGGAGGTAAAAATGATTGTAACAACTACAAATAGTATAGAAGACCATCAAGTTGAAGAGTATTTGGGCCTGGTCTTTGGCGAGGTAATTACCGGCGTCAATTTCCTTAAGGACATTGGAGCTGGTATCAGAGACTTTATTGGTGGCAGGAGTCAGGGCTATGAGGAGGAGCTAATTAGAGCCCGCCAGGAGGCCCTTGATGAGATGGTGGCCAGGGCAGAAAAGCTAGGTGCCCAGGCTGTTATAGGCGTCAAGATGGATTATGAAGGTCTAGGCCAGGGAGGCAGTATGCTGATGGTTACATCCTCAGGTACTGCAGTTAGGATCAGGCCCTAGGGAGGTAAAAAAATGAAAAAACTACTAGTTTTATTATTGGTACTAATCCTACCAATCCAGGCCTTTGGTCTGGCTAATTGGGACCAGTCCACCTTTGTTTATGGGGCAGGACTAGATGAAGGAGAGATAAATACCGTAGCAGACCTCTTGCAGATTAAAGATATGGATGCTGTCTTGTCCCAGCCTATTTTGGGCCAGGACCTGATGAACTATGTCGGAGCCTCCCAACCAGATAGCTACATGATATCTTCAGCCCTTGTTACCAAAAAAAATGATGGCTCTGGTATCAGTGTTGAGATAATGAC
>LFTD01000026.1:9464-16282 GCA_001512625.1 Clostridiales bacterium DTU036
AAGGCCTTTGAAGTAAACGGTGAGGATCTCTCAAAGGATGCCATGAAGCTAGCCCAGGAAGAGCTGGAGCTGGTTGGGGATATTACTGAGGATAGCCAGGCTAGTGAAGACTTTGATGATGCCAAACTATCCCAGGCCATAACTGAGATGAAAGAAGAAATCATCAAGGTTATTGAAGACCAAGGCCAGATTTCTAGAGAAGAGATAGAAAAGATTGTAAGAGAGATCCTTGATAAGATGGACTTAACTGGGGTTATAAATCAGGTTCACATAGAGAATCTTATTAACTTCTTTATTAATTTTTCCAAGACCAGTGATCTTGACTTTGGAAAGATGAAGACCCAGCTAGAAAACCTGAGTAAGGAACTGGCTCCTAAGCTAAAAGAAATCCTAAAGGATGCAGAGGAGTCGGGACTACTGGAAAAGATTATTGCCTTCTTTAAAGATCTTTTCAACAGGTTCTCAAGTTTTTTTGATTAAAGTAAAAGCTCGTCACACTGATGACGAGCTTTTATCTTCTTTTGTTTTATTTCTTCTTTTACTTTATTTATCTAGTTTTATTTTCTTTTGTTTGTTTTTTCTTCTTTACTTCTTAAGTGTTCCATAGCCACCATATACAGGTTTTATATCGGTTATGGTGACAAAGGCATTTGTTTCTTCAAGGATTTTTCTGACGGTATCAACTGATTTTCTGGGTAGGATAATCAGGAGGATGCTCCTTTTTTCATCCTTGCCAGTCCCCTCTATCTCAGTAACTCCATATCCAAGGGAGCGGATCTCTTTTACTACATCCTCGGACTGGTACTGGGGTAGGATAACCTCTATTTTTGTTGAGCCTAGACCAATCCACTCCTCTACCAAAACTCCAAAGTAGTTGCCAAAAGAGAAGCCTAGGGCGTAGGCCAGGACCTTCAGAGGGTCTGAACTCATATCATTTAGGACTGTGGATACTATTACAACCCACATGATGATTTCTACAAAGCCCACTAGAGCTCCAAAGATTCTTTGTCCCTTAGTTATTAATTTAATCCTGAGAGTGGCCAGAGAAACCTCTATGGTCTTGACCAGGACAATCAGAAGATATATCATAGTTAACTCCTTATGGTAAGAAAAGATCTAAATAGCCTGCGATAAAGACCACTAGTATGATAAGTGGTAATATCCATTTAACATAGAAATACACGCCCCTTGGGAACTTGACTCCACTGCCAGTGTTGGCCTCGGCTAGGAAGTTCTCCCATCCCCAGCCGGACTTTCTAGTGGTAAAGAGGACATAGATTAGTCCACCTAAGGGAAGGACGTTGTTACTAACTAAAAAGTCTTCAAGGTCCAGTACTATGGTTCCAGGTCCTAGGGGAGCAAAGGATTCCCAAAGGTTAAAGCCTAGAATCATGGGAATGGAAAGGATAATTAGTAGAGGAGTATTTACATAGAAGGCCTTTTTTCTATCCCAGTTCCATAGGTCCATGGAGAAGGCTACTATGTTTTCAAATACAGCCAGTACTGTTGAGAAGGCGGCAAAGCTCATAAAGAGGAAGAAGAGACTTCCAAAGAGCCTGCCTCCTGCCATATTTACAAAGACGTTGGGCAGGGTAACAAAAATTAGCCCTGGGCCAGCTCCTGGCTCAATGCCATAGGCAAAGGCTGCAGGAAAGATAATAAGGCCAGACATAAGGGCAACTAGGGTATCTAGGCCAATAATTGATAGGGCCTCACCTGTTAGGCTTCTGTCCTTATCAATATAACTACCAAAGATGGCAATACTTCCCATGCCAATACTCAGGGTAAAGAAGGCCTGGCCTAGGGCTGCGTAAATCACCGTCCAAAGGCCGTGTTCGTGAATCTTTGAGATATCAGGTTTTAGATAAAAACTCAGTCCCTCTCCAGCTCCTGGTAGGGTTAGCGCTCTGGCTACCAGGCCAAACATGATGATAAAAAGCAGGCTCATCATATAGGTGGTAACCTTTTCAACACCATTATTAAGGCCCAGGGATACAATAAAGAAGCCCAGGCCAATGGTTAGAACCATCCAAAAGCCCATATAGACAGGATTTGAGACCATGGCTCCAAAGACCCCTGCTACAGCATCGGGGTCCATGCCCTTAAACTGCCAGGTTACCATCTTGTAAAAGTAGGCAAACATCCAGCCGGTGATGGTGGTATAAAACATCATCAGCAGGTAGTTACCAGTTATAGCTAGGTATTTAAAGTTATGCCACTCAGTTCCTGGGGGTTCAAGAACATCAAAGGAAGTGGCAGCACTCTTTTGAGAGCCCCTTCCGACAGCAAGCTCCATAGTCATGATGGGTAGACCTAGGAGGATAAGAAAGGCAAGGTAGATTAAAACAAAGACGCCGCCACCGTATTGACCGGTGATATAGGAAAAGCGCCAGACATTACCAAGCCCAATTGCACAGGCTGCACTAATAAGAATAAAGCCAAGTCTTGATGAAAAACGTTCTCTTTGCATGATTACCTCCTACTTGTATTTCTCCTCATTATCCCTTACATTCTTGTAAAATTCAAGCCCTGGGGAGGATATTGTGTGATTCAAGAGGGTTAAAATCAAGGAGTTAATGAAAAGCATTTGGAAAAGTTTTTTGATTGGAGGATAAAAGTGCCTATTATGTTCAGATTATTTAATTACTTAACATAGCTAGCATAAATAAGCGGACATTTCCTGGAAGAAGGGAAGAAAATGGAGATAGTTTATGCTATTTATTTATTAAGGAATTGGATGTTTTTAACTGTTATAATGGGTATAGTTTATAGATATAAAGATTAAAAATAATAAATTTCAAGGAGATAAGGATGGCCAAAGTTTACTCTATTTGTATAAGTGAAAAAACTGGAACTTTAAAGACTCCAGTTTTAAAGGCCCGGGTAAGTAATCTGGGTATAGTGGGAGACGCCCATGCCAGGGAAGGCAATAGGCAGATTACCCTAATGAACTATGATGATTTGGCTGAGCTTTCCAGGGCTGAAGGGAGGGAGTTTATGCCGGGAGATATGGCTGAGAACATAATAGTTGAAGGACTGGATTTTTCCTTGTGCCAGCCAGGCACTAGGCTAGCTCTAGGTGATAGAGTGGTTGTAGAAGTCTCCCAGATAGGTAAAGAAGACCACCCATCTATTGTTACTAAAACCTTTGGGGTTAGTATCCTACCCTATAAGGGTCTTTTTTGCCGGGTTATTTCTGGAGGTGAACTGAAAGTTGGTGACAAAGTTGAGATTGCTCAAGGTTAAATCCCTTAAAGAGGGTCGTGGGCTTCTAGTGGAGCTCATGAGGGACTTAGGGCTAAATAAAACTGAAGAAGTTTTACTAGAAGATAGCCTGGGCAGGATTTTGGCCCAGGAGATTGTGGCTAGGGAGGATATCCCTTCCTTTAACCGCTCCAGTGTAGATGGCTTTGCCTTAAAAAGCAGCAATACCCAGGGCGCTTCCGATAGCCTGCCTACAGTGCTTACAGTAATTGAGGATATAGCCATGGGGGCTGTGCCCACAAAGGTGGTGGGAGCAGGTCAGGCTTCTAGGCTTATGACTGGAGGCATGCTGCCTGAGGGGGCAGACGCCATGGTTATGATAGAAAACACCGAGATCATGGGAGAGCTACTGGCAGTCTATAAACCAGCCAGAGCCTTTGACCATGTGGTAGAAATAGGTGAAGATAGTCCTAAGGGCCAGCTCTACTTTAGCCCTGGCACCAGGGTTAGTCCTAGGGTTGTTGCCAGTCTTGCCAGCCTTGGCTATGACAGGGTTAGGGTTTATAGACGGCCCAGTCTATATATAGTTTCAACTGGGGATGAACTTCTTGATCTGGGCGAAGAGCTGGTTCCAGGTAAGACCAGGGATGTTAATGGTTTTTCAGTTGAAGCCCTGGCCCAGGACCTGGGTTTTGAGGTCCTTGGAAAGACCAGGGTAGCAGATGATAGGCAGGAGCTGACAGAGGCCCTAGCCTATGAGGCAGATTTTATAATGGTCAGTGGCAGCTCCTCCCAAGGAGATAGGGACTATCTAGCTTCTATTGTTTCTAAGATGGAGCCAGGCCTGCTCTTCCATGGCCTATCTATAAAGCCGGGCAAGCCCACCATCCTAGCTTCCGATGGAAAAAAGGTTATCCTAGGGCTACCAGGCCACCCTGTTAGCTCCTTTATAGTCTTTATGGCCCTGGTTGAAGAGGCCTTTAGAGACTACTATGGAATGGGTGATAAGCTATTTGTTGAGGCTAGGCTAAGCCATAACATGGCGGCAACTCCTGGTAGGACCCTCTACCAGCCAGTAGAGCTTGACTATAAAGATGGAGAGCTTTGGGCAAGACCAATATTTGGGGCTTCAGGGAGTCTATCAGTACTAGCCAGAGCCCAGGGGTATTTTATTTTGGAGGATAGGGAGGAAGGAGTAGTGGGTCAGGACCTGGTCCAGGTCTACCCCTTAGATTGATATGAGAAATGTATATTTATCAACAAAGAGCCTAGAAGAGGCTAGAAACCTTTTAGATAGAGCTCTTGAAGGTTTTTATAAAGAAAAGAAGACTGAAATCATAGATGTAAGAAGTGCCCTTGGTAGGGTCAGTGCTGCACCTGTTTTTGCAAGACTGAGCTCCCCTTATTTTCATAGCTGTGCTATGGATGGCATTATGGTTGAGAGTAAGACCACTCTAGATGCTAGAAAGCATAGGCCCCTTTTACTTAAAGAAGGGGACTATCTAGACTGTGATACTGGGGACCCACTTCTTTCTCCTTATGATAGTGTAATTATGGCTGAGGATCTGGTTGTAGCCGATGAGGGTTTTCTAATCCTTGAACCGACCCACCCCTGGGAGCACGTTAGACCCATGGGGGAGGATATAATTGAAAAGGACCTGTTATTTACAGTGGAGCATATCTTTTCGCCGGTGGATTTAAGTGTCCTTTTAGCTTCTGGCATTGAGAAAATAGAGGTCTATAAAAAACCAGAGATAGTCTTTATTCCTACAGGAGATGAGATAGTTGATGGCCATCCTCAAAAAGGCCAGATAATTGAGTCTAACACTGCCATGCTGGAGGCCCTAGCCCAGCTAAATGGGGGAATTAGTAGGAGACTTTCTATATCTAGGGATGATAAAGAGATCCTTCTAAAGGCAGTGAAAAATAATCTGGATGCTGATATAATTGTTATGATTGCTGGAAGCTCTGCAGGTAGGGATGATTTAACATCCTCTATTTGTGAGAAGCTGGGTCAGCTCCTAGTCCATGGCATTGATATAAAGCCTGGTAAGCCTGCTGTTTTAGGAGTGGTAGGAGGTAAGCCCTTTATAGGTCTGCCTGGTTATCCTGTGTCTACCCATATTGTTTATGAAGAGCTGGTGGTGCCTATCTTAAGAAAAAGGGCCCATCTGCCTAAAGAAATAAAACCCGTCATTAAAGGGACCTTGACCCGAAGGGTCGTATCCAGCCTCTCCAACCAGGAGTATGTAAGAGTTAGGCTTGGAAGGGTGGATGGTTCTTATAAGGTCACTCCCATGGATAGGGGGGCGGGAGCTTCTTTATCCCTGGCCCGCAGTGATGGTTATCTAATAGTACCTAGGAATTCCGAAGGAATGCTTAGAGGAGAAGAAGTGGAAGTTAGAATGCATAGTAAGTTACAGGGTTTAGAGGATAGGCTAGTGGTTATCGGTAGCCACGATATGGTCTTAGAGCTTATTAATGATATTTTTGCAGAGCAGGGAAAGAGGGCTGCTCTTATTAGTAGTCATGTTGGAAGTTTGGCAGGTCTGCAAAGCCTCAAGGAAAGGGAGTGCCACCTGGCTCCTTCCCACCTACTGGGTAGCGATGGTAGGTACAACTACGAGTCCATGGATCTGTTCTTTAAAGGAGAGAGGATGGCCATGATAAATGTTGTTGGTAGAAGGCAGGGACTAATTGTTCCCAAGGGCAATCCTAAGAAAATTGAGTCCATGGCAGATCTGGCTGGCAAGACCATGATAAACCGCCAAAGAGGGGCGGGAACTAGAGTCCTTTTTGACCACCTCTTAGAAAAAGAAGGAATTAACCCAGATGAAATTGCTGGTTATGATAATGAGGCTACCACCCATCTAGCAGTTGCTCTAGCTGTAAGTGAGGGGGATGTGGACTTTGGTGTGGGCATTGAAGCTGCTGCCAAGACCATGGGCTGTGACTTTGTTTTTCTAGCCGATGAGGCCTATGAGTTTATTGCCTATGAAGATAGCCTGAAAGAAGACCAGGTTAAAGAACTTCTTGAGCTTCTTAAATCCGATGAATTTAAATCCAGAGTCCAGGCCCTGGGAGGATATAGCACCCAGGATAGTGGAAGCGTAAAGTTTTATGAAGGATAGTTTTAATAGAAGGATAGATTACCTCAGAATATCAGTTACAGATTTTTGTAACTTTAGATGTAGCTACTGCATGCCTGAAGAGGGGATAGTGGCTAAGAAAAGAGAAGAGATTCTAAGTCTAGAAGAAATTTATTTTCTGGCCAGGCTTTTTGTTGAGATGGGGGTTACTAAGATCCGCCTAACAGGAGGAGAGCCTCTTTTAAGGCCAGGCCTAGAAGGCCTGATCTATTCCATAGCCAGGCTGGAACCAATTAGGGACCTGGCCATGACAACCAACGCCTATGTACTTGAAGATAGGGCCAAAAAGCTAAAGGAGGCTGGTCTTAATAGAGTGAATATTTCTCTGGACAGCCTTAATCCCATGGTTTTCTCTGGCCTTACCAAGGGAGAACTGGCCCCTGTTCTCAGGGGAATTGATGCTGCCCTAGAAGCAGGCCTTGGTGTCAAGATAAACACCGTCCTTCTCAAAGGCATCAATGATGG
>LFTD01000026.1:16367-22358 GCA_001512625.1 Clostridiales bacterium DTU036
TCCTGTAGCTTTTGCAGCCACTGCAACAGGCTTAGGCTAAGTAGTGATGGCAAGCTTAGGCCCTGTCTCCACAGCGATGAAAATATAGATCTTTTAACCCCGCTAAGAAAAGGCGAGGATCTTAGACCCTATATAGAGGAGGCTCTTAAAAATAAGCCCTTTAGTCATCATATAAATGAGGGGGAGATTGCCAGGGAATCCATGCACAGGATTGGAGGTTAGGATGTTTACCCATATGGATAAAAATATGAGGGGCCACATGGTGGATGTATCTGCCAAGGATGAGACTACAAGGCTGGCCCGGGCAGCAGGTTCCATAAAGATGAAAAAGGAAACTCTGGAGGCTATTAGGGAGCTAAAGATAAAAAAGGGTGATGTTTTAGCCATAGCCCAGATAGCAGCAGTCCAGGGGGCCAAGAAGGCCTCAGATTTAATTCCCTTGGCCCACCCTCTACTTCTTTTAGGCATAGATGTTGACTTTGAGTATTTGGAGGATGGAATCTACTGTGAGGTAGCAGTTAAGTGCCAGGGTAAAACTGGGGTTGAGATGGAGGCCCTTACTGGCGTAAGCGCAGCCCTTTTAACAATCTATGACATGTGCAAGGGCATAGATCGGGCCATGGAAATAAAGAGTATCTACCTACTGGAAAAAGAAGGAGGCAAGTCAGGTCGCTATGAAAGACTTTGAGTATGCAATTGTAATTGCCAGTGACTCCCGCAGCCAGGGAGATAGGCAGGATTTATGTATAGATGTGGTCAAATCCAGCCTGGGCCAGGGTTTTAGCCCGGTCTATGAAAAAATAATAAGCGATGACAGGGAGAATATTTCTGCAGAGCTTATTTATTTGGCTGATGAGCTAAGGCTACCTTTAATTATTACTTCGGGGGGGACGGGCTTGTCCCCAAGAGACAATACTCCCGAGGCCACTCTAGAGGTTATAGAAAAAGAGACGCCAGGGATTTCTGAAGCAATCAGACTTATTGCTCTTAAAAAGACACCCAATGGTATGCTTTCTAGAGCCGTAAGTGGAATAAGAGGCAGCTCTTTAATAATCAATCTACCTGGAAGTCCCAGGGCCGTGAAGGAAAGTTTAGAAGGGATAAGGGGACCCCTTGTTCATGGCCTTAAACATATGCTGGGACTTTCAGGAGAGCATAAATAAGAAAGGAAACAAATATGAAAAGAAAATTTGCTTTAATTATGGTTTTACTGCTGATCTTTTCACTGGCAGCCTGTGGCCAAAAAGACCAGCCCAAAGTTGAAGAAGAAGTAAAAGATGAAGTAGAAGAAGTGGTGGAAGACCCAGTAGAAGATGAGAAAGTGGAGGCACCTGAGGTAGACAAGGTCCTTCGTCTTACAACCACAACTTCCGTCAATGACTCAGGTCTAATGGACTATCTAATGGAGTACTTATACGAAGACACTGGAATCAAGGTGGAAATCGTATCTAAAGGTAGTGGCGCTGCCATTGAAGATGGTAGAGTAGGTAATGCTGATATTATCCTAGTTCACTCTCCAGCTGCTGAAAAAGAGTTTGTTGAAGAGGGCTATGGCGTAGAGCGTAAAACCTTTATGCACAACTTCTTTGTAATTGTGGGTCCGGAAGAGGATCCAGCTGCTATCAAGGGCCTAAGTGCAGAAGAGGCCTTTAAGGCCATTATGGACTCAGATGAGCTTTTTGTTTCTAGAGGAGACGAGTCTGGAACCCATAAAAAAGAAGAAAATATCTGGGCAGCTGCTGGCTTTGACATGGAAGACATAATCGAAAGAGACAACTACAATGCCCTTGGTGATGGCATGGGTGCTACCCTGACCTTCTCCAGTGAAAAAGCAGGTTACACCCTAACTGACCTAGCCACCTTCCTATCCATGGAAAGTGATCTAGCCCTTGAGGTTCTAGTTGACTCTTCAGATTCATTAAAGAATGAGTATTCCTTAATTCTGGTTGACCCTGAAGTAGTAGATGGTACCAATCCTGAACTAGCTATAGAGTTCCAAGACTGGATGCTCAGCGAAAAGGCCCTTGAGCTTATTTCCAAGTACGGTCAAGAAAAATATGGCCAGTCCCTATTCTTTATAAACTAAGATGAAAAGGGAAATTATCCACATAGTTCTTTTAACTTTGAGGATAAGCTCTTTGTCCACCCTAATCTCAGCGGTGGTGGCCCTACCCCTGGGCCTGGCCCTGGGACTCTTTGAAAATAAGATTACTAGGTTTTTTAGACCCCTATTCACAGCTTTGACAGGGCTTCCCCCTGTCATTGCTGGGGTAGTGGTTTTTATGCTATTTTCAAATAATGGTATTATGGGTGGACTTAAGTGGCTTTATTCAGCCAAGGTTATAATTATTGCTCAGGTGCTTATTGTTCTTCCTATTATTACATCTCAGATCTATCCTGCAGTGGAGCCTATAAGGGAGAGCTATCTACTTAATTGCTATGGACTAAGGATGAAAAAGTCCCAGATAATCCTCCAGCTTTTAAAGGAGGTGTCCTTTAGTGTTCTTGCTGCAACTCTTGCAGGCTTTGGTAGAGCCATAGCCGAGGTGGGGGCTGTTATGATGGTAGGAGGAAATATCAGGTTTAAAACCAGGGTTATGACCTCGGCCATAGTACTTGAGACCAATAAGGGTAACTATACCATGGCCCTGAGGCTAGGGATGATTCTAATCGTAATTTCCCTAATTCTTAGCTTTGCAACTATTTATGCAGGAAGGAGGGGCAGCCATGATTAGCCTAAAAAACCTGACCCTAAATATAAAGGGAGAGTACCTCTTTTCTATAGAGGACTACACCTTTGAAGCAGGTAAGAAAATCCTTCTTGTAGGGGATAATGGTACTGGCAAGAGCTCTCTTATGAAGTGCTTGATTAATCACTTTCCTTTTATGGAGGGGGAGATTATTAGTAGGGGAGAGATAGTCTACCAGCCCCAGGAACCCTATCTTTTCCAGAGGACTGTCAGGGATAACCTAAAGCTTTCAGGTATGACCAGGCAGGAAATGGAGGAGGGACTTAAGGAGCTCTATGCTGAGGATATCCTGGATAAGAGGGTCAGGGTTCTTTCTGGGGGCCAGCGCCAAAAGACAGCCCTTCTGCGCTCAATCAGTAAGGCAACCGATGTCTTACTCTTAGATGAGCCTTTCTCCCAAATGGATGAAAAATCAACTATAGTTTCCCAAAGGCTGGTAGATCAGTGGCATAGAGAAAAGGCAGACAGGGTTCTGGTAATGATCTCCCATGATGTGGAACTTCTTGAGATGGACTTCCATGAAAAGATTATTCTTAAGGACCGGGCATTTTTTGTGGAGAAGTTAAATGAACTATGATAGAAACAGGCCAGTAATAAGTGAAAAAGACCAGGCTCTTCTTGGTGAAAAGACTGTAGCCATTCTAGGCCTGGGTGGTCTAGGTGGCTATCTAGCCAGTGGAGCCCTAAGGCTGGGCGTTAGAAAGCTTATACTTATTGATTATGATACTTTTGATGAAACCAACTTAAACCGCCAGCTTTTTTCAAATGAGGAAAACCTGGGGAGGCTTAAGGTGGAGGTAGCCAAGGAGGAACTTTTAAAAATTGATCCTCAGGCTGAGATTATAGTGTATAATAAAAGAGTCCAAGCCATAGGGGATTTAGTATTGTTCAAGGGAACAGATCTAATATTTGATGGCTTGGACTCTGTAGTTAGTAGACTTTTACTTATGGAAATAGCTATGGAGCTTGGGATTCCCCTAGTTCATGGGGCCATTTCTTCCTTTGAAGGCCAGCTGGCCTTTCTAGATCCTGATAAAAACAGGATGGAGCTTATTTATCCTAGGAAGGATCTTGGGGCTTCAAAGACTAATTTTTCCTTTCTACCCTCCTTTATAGCCTCCCTTCAGATAAATAAGATGCTCAAGTACTTCCTCTTTGAAGAAGACCTTGAGAGAAATGTTCTCTTTAGGTTTGATTTAAGAAATAGGGACTTCTATAAAATCCAGCTCTAGCCACCTGCCACTGGTGGGAAGATGGCTAGGACGTCACCGTCCTTGAGCTGGTCATCAAGCTGGGAGTGGAAGCCATTTATAAGTAGAATTCCTAGCTCCTCCTCGTCAATCTCCAAATGCTCCAGTATTTTTCTTGGACTGGAAAAGTCATCTACTGCTAGATGGCTTATTTTTTCTCTGCCATTTCTAAAGTAGGCAAAGAGCCTTACTTCTACCATTTATTTGAGGCCTAGACGCTCAAGGGTTTCTTCAGTTGGGAAGGCATCTACCCAGCCCCTAAGCTCATAGTATTCAGGTAGCATCTCATCCAGTTTTGAAATCATACCCTTGGAAGGTCCTTCTAAAATAGGTTCTTTTAACAGACGACTTGGTAGGGTGTCTTCTTCTGGTGTCATGCCAGCTTCCTTGTTAAACTGACGCTCAAGGTTGTAGATTCGCTCTCCCGCCTCCATTATCTCATCAACACTTAGCTCAAAGCCCGTAGCTGCATTGTAAAGGGCTGTGTATTCTGGTGCACCTAGAGCAAAGGAGGTAAAGAGACATAGGCCTAGGGAGTCAATGACTGAGGTCAGGTCTTGGAAGACCTTAACTAGGCCAGCCTTGCCCTCGGTAGAGGTCCTATCATACTGCTCAGGAAGTCCAAGAACTTCAGGAGAAATTGTGTAACCTCTGACGTGGCAGCCGCCTCTGTTTGATGTGGCATAGTTGAGGCCTATACCCTGAATAGCCCTGCCGTCATAGGCGGGGAGTTCTTGCTTCTTAGAGCTAATAGAGTACTCAGGTACGCCATAGTGGCTGCAGAAGGCGTAGGAGCCATCGGCCATAAGCCTGGCTAGCTCACCCTCGGCTTCTCCCATTCTTCTAGTCCACTCGATAATGGCCTCTGTGCTTCCCCATTCAAGGGGCATGCCATCAACATCTTCTTCTTTGATTATTCCCCTTTGATAGAGTTCCATGGCTGAAGCTATGGTACAGGGGACTCCAATGGCATCCATTCCATATTCGTTACAGAGCCAGTTGGCTTCATCAATGGCATCTAGGTCATTTACAAAGCAGTTGGAACCATAGGCCCAGAGGGGTTCATACTCGGGTCCGCCCACTTCTTCACCCTTAAGTCTTACAACCCTACCGCAGCCAATGGGGCATCTGTGGCAGAAGGAGTTCCTAACTAGGTAGCCTTCTTCAACCATGGCCTCTCCTGAGATTTTGTCGGCATCATCAAAGTAGGCTAACTGCCAGTTTTTAGTGGGCAGAGCGCCAATGCCATTAATAACATTTACTAGGACTGCTGTACCGTAGGTGGGTAGGCCACCTGAAGTTACAGGGTTTGCTCTTATTAGTTCTAGGGATTTTTTAAAGGCTTCCTTCATGGCTTCCACATCATAGGCTTCAACTATGTTAGGGGTTGAATTAACAGCAATAGCCTTGAGGTTCTTACTGCCCATTACGGCTCCCATACCGCCTCTACCAGCTGCCCTATCCAGGTCATTCATGATGCAGGATAGTAGGGAGAGGTTTTCACCTGATGGCCCAATATATAGGGCTGAGGACTTTTTGCCGTGTGTGTCTTTAAGGTAGGTATCTACTTCTGTGGATTTCTTGCCCCAAAGCTCACTTGCATCTCTAAGTTCATATTTATCATCCTCAATATAGAGGTAGACTGGTTTTTCAGATTTGCCTTCTACTATGATAGCGTCCCAGCCAGCGTACTTTAGTCTAGCACCCCAGACACCACCGGAGTTTGCTGAGCCAATTAGGCCATTAAGAGGAGCCTTGGTTACTACCATGTAGCGGCCTGCTGTGGGGGAGTTTGAACCTGTAAGAGGACCTGTAATAAAGACCAGTTTATTTTCTTCTGATAAAGGATCCACGTGCTGGATTCCATCATCATAGAGCCACTTGGTTGCAAGACCTCTACCACCGATATACTTCTTAGCTTCACCTTCATCAATTTTTTCTTCTGTCATAGTGCCATCAGTTAGATTCACTCTTAGAAGCTTAAAATGATA
>LFTD01000101.1 GCA_001512625.1 Clostridiales bacterium DTU036
TTTAGCACATGGGGGCTTTCTTTTATTTCAATTATACGACCTACAACTACTGTACACTACCGATAAATTGCCTCGAAGTCATATAGACCTGTGATATGATTAATTTATCTTGGCTAATCAAAATCTACTTATCTAGCTTAGATGAGAAATACTTTTATAGTCTTTCGGTGTATAATCTATTAAAAGAACCTAGCTTTTCTGGGTTTTACGATGCTAGTCAGGATAGGAGGGATCTTGGTGAAGGGAGTAAGTAGGGGTTATCTTTTTGGTATTGGTTCGGCCCTTATTTTTTCACTAGTATCAATACTAGGAAAAATCATAATGAAAAATGGAGTAGAGCCTGGTGTGCTTATTTTTTGGCAGTACACAGGTGTACTTTTTGTGCTGAGCCTATATTTTCTTATTACTAAGAAATCTCTGAAATTAGAATCTATTACCCTTCTTCCAATTGCAGCCATGAGTATTCTGGCCAACCTGTGTTTTTACACATCTATGGGCTACATAGGAGCGGGACTGGCCACCCTTTTGCTTTACTTTGCTTCGGCTATAACAGCTCTCTTTTTCTTTTTTACTGGAATAAGGGGGATTAAAAAGCTTGAGTGGCTAGCAATAATCCTGGCCCTCTTGGGCTCGGCTTTTAGTTTAGAAATCTTTAATGGCTTTAGTCTTAATCTTATTGGAATAGGAGCGGGTCTTCTTTCTGCCCTGGCCTACTCCCTTTATGGTATTGGCATAGATCTCAAGCTTAAAGATGAAAATTTTATGAAGATTAACTTTTATATAGCCCTCCAAGGCCTAGTAATTATTTCTCTTTTTAATTTTTCCAAGGATGTGGTTCCCTGGGCTATTGAGGGGAGGGATATACTTGCGCTGGTGATAATTGGTCTTATTGCGGGAGTGGTACCAAATTATATGAGTTTTCATTCCATAAGACTTATAGGAGCAGACAAGACCAGTGTAGTTATGAGTATGGAGCTACCAGCCACTGTTATACTTGCCTTTTTCATTCTTCAGGAGAGGATGGGCTTGGTTCAGGCTCTAGGCATTGTCTTGGTACTAGCTTCTGTAATCCTACTTAGAAGTCTTGAGGGTCCTGAAGGTGTGGAGGACTAATAATGGATAAAAGAGCAAATCCTATTTTGGAGGAGGAGAGGGAGCTCCTAACCTCTAGGCTTAATTTAAGAGCCTGGAGGCCTGAAGATCTTGAAGATTTTTATCAGTATGCCAGGGACCCTGAGGTTGGACCAAGGGCTGGTTGGCAGGTTCATAGGTCTCGTGAGGTGACTAAAAAAGTCCTGGAGTATTTTGTGGATTTAGGTAAGGTCCTGGCAATAGAAGAAAGAAAGTCTGCTAAGGTAATAGGTTCTTTGGGTATAGATGAACTTATCTCTCCTTTAAAAGAGCTTTTTAGTGCCTATAATGGCAGGGAGCTTGGTTTTGTCCTTAATAGGGACTACTGGAGAAGGGGCTTTATGAGTGAAGCTGTAGAGGCAATTAAAGAGGAGCTCTTTAAGGTCTATAAGATAGATTTTTTACTTTGTGGTCATTTTGAAGAAAATGAGGCCTCAAAGGGGCTTATAGTTAAGACAGGTTTTAGAAATATAGGGCAAATGAATTATGTGGATCAGGCCAAGAAGGTTCATAGGACCCTAATCTACTATTTATGGAATCCAGATAAAAAGGACCCTTTTACTGGGGTTGAGGATATATTTGAAGGGAGAAGCCATGGACAGCTTTATAGCTATTATTGAGAAATTACTATATACAGAGTTTATTAAAAATATAAATCTTTTTACTTTGATAGCCAGTATTTTAAAGTATGTCTTTGTGGTTATTGTTCTTAGGTTTATATATTTAATTGTTAGGATGATTTACCTTGATATTTCTTCCTTTCAAAGTGGCAAGGTCTTTGGCCCCTACCTTAGCCTGCTCAACCAGCGCGATAGCCTAAACTTCCATGTGGAGAAGGAGTATCCCCTTGCTAAAAACAACACAGTGGGAAGGGATAGGTCTGCAACCATTGCCATAGACTATATCTATCTATCAAAGGAACATGCTAGGATTTATGAAGAGGGGGGCCAGTACTATATCGAGGACCTAGGTTCAATTAATGGAACCAAGGTTAATGGCCAGGAGCTAAGAGGGACAGTTGCCCTAAGAGATAAGGACCTTATTAGCTTTGTAAAGCTGGAGTTTATTTTCATGGGAGGAGATGACTATGACCAGTAAGACCTTTAGGCCTTCTCAGGCTAAGTGGTTTATATTTATCTTCCAGCTACTTTCCCTTCCCCTTATTTTTTTTATTAATACTGAGGCGTTGGGTGAGAGGATGCTATTTTTCCTTGCGGGCTTAATTCTTCTAACGCTAATTAGTAACATAATTATCGAGAGGGGAAGGCTTGGGGACAAGTACCTGCTTCTTATTGCCAACATGCTGGTAAATATTGCCCTTATTATGATTTATAGGCTAGAACCCTATTATGGCGAGAGACAGCTGATCTTTTATGGTCTTGGCCTTATAGTCTTTTTTTCTGTCTACTTTTTTTTAAGGTGGACTGGGAACTTTTTTAGTAAGCTGACCTACTTCTACTACATAGTGACAGTGCTGCTCTTAGCTGTGACTCTGATTTTTGGAATTACCTATGCTGGGGCTACCAACTGGCTTATGATAGGAGGTTTTCAGTTCCAGCCTGCAGAGCTTGCCAAGCTGAGCTTTGTCTTTTTTTTGGCTGCCTACTATGCAGGTGACCACCCTTTTAAAGAGCATAGGTATTCTGCCTATATCCTCATGGGCCTAGTGTATTTTCTTATAGGCCTTTTCTTCCTCCAGGGAGAACTAGGTACAGCGGCAGTATTTATGGGGGTTTTTTTAAGTGTTCAGCTGGTCTTTGAAAAGAAAAAGCTGCCCCTTATCTTAAACATTCTGTTAGCCTTTATTGGCCTTTACCTGGGCTATAAACTCTTTAGTCACGTTAGGGTACGCTTTGAAATCTGGCTAGATCCCTGGGCCGATATTGATGGCAGGGGCTACCAAATAGCCCAGAGCCTTTTTGCGGTGGCAGCGGGTGGGCTCTTTGGAAAGGGAATAGGCCTGGGTAGGCCAACTACTATTCCTCTGAGTTTTTCTGACTTTATTTATCCTGCCATCATTGAAGAGATGGGTATTTTTATGGGGATTGCTATCCTTTTTCTCTATTTAATTTTATTTTATAGGGGGCTGAAGATAGCTATGAAACAGTCGAATTATTTTTATAGGGTTGTAAGTCTTGCTGTATCCATGCTCTTTGCCTCCCAGGCCTTTATTGTAATAGGGGGAGTTTTAAAACTTATTCCTATGACGGGGATTACCCTGCCCTTTATGGCCTATGGAGGAAGCTCCATGCTAGTAAGTTTCATTCTTCTAGGTGTGCTCCAGTATACCTCGGACTATTTAGGCTACCAGGAGGTGGAAGATGAAAAACTTTAAAAGAATAAGGTTACTCCTGGTTCTGGTTATAATTATGTTTGTTGGCATTAGCCTCTACCTGGTTTACTTCCAGCTTTTTGAGGCGCCGGACCTAAATAAGCATTCGGCTAATGTTAGAAACTATATAGATGAATCTAGCATTGCTAGAGGCAGTATCTATGATAGGTCAGGGGAGATTCTGGCCCGTAGTGATGAGGAGGGTAATAGATATAACTACTATTACTACAGTACTGCCCATCTTGCAGGCTACGCTTCTAAGGAGCATGGAAAAAGTGGCCTTGAGAGGGCCTATAACGCCCAGCTTCTAGGTCTAAGTGAGGCTGACCTTATGGGAGCCATCAAGGATGTGCTGGGAAGCAATGAGAAGGGTAATAACCTAGGTCTTACCATCTCTGCTGAGCTTCAAAGCTACGCCTACTCTCTACTTGAAAACCATAAAGGTTCTATTGTTGTGATGGACCCTAAAACAGGAGCTGTGCTGGCCATGGTTTCAAGTCCCAGCTTTAATGTTAATGAGGTTGATAATAACTGGCTTAGCCTAATAGAAAGGGAGGACGGGGTCCTTCTTAATAGGTCAACTCAGGGCCTATATACACCAGGCTCCATAATAAAGATTCTTACATCTGTAGCCCTACTAGAAAGTGGTCAGCCCCTTGGCTACCATGATGAGGGAGTGGAGTGGATAAATGATTCTTCTGTTTACAACTTTGAAGAAGAAGTCTATGGAGATATATCTTTAGAAGAGGCCCTGATCTACTCTAGTAATACCTACTTTGTGAATAAGGCCCAGAGAATTGGTCCTGAGCTTTTAAAGGAGGTCAGTGAGAGGTTTTACTTTAACAAGGACTATGCCTTTGAACTGGGCCATGAGCAGTCCTATATCGACTATGATAGGTCAATGGATGTGGTGGACCTTGCTGCCACCAGCTACGGCCAAGGAAGGACCCTGGTAACCCCTCTTCATATGGCCATGGTTATAAGCGCTATTTCACAGGATGGTAGGCTAATGACTCCCTATCTTGTAGAGGAGATTACAAGTTCAAGTGGAGCCAAGCTCTTCCAGGCTAGACCCAAGGAATTATCCCAGGCTACAGATACAGGAACTGCTAGAAAGGTAAAGGAGATGTTGGTTTCAGCTGTTGAATACAATGGCTACAACTATCTTTCTGGCTATAAGATAGGGGGAAAAACTGGCACTGCTGAGAATCCTTCAGATCTGACCCATGCCTGGTATGTAAGCTTTGCAGAGGGGGCAAGTAGTGATTTGGCCCTAGCTATAGTTCTAGAAGAAGAGGGTTCAACTGGAGGAAGGGCTGCAGCTCCCCTGGCCCAGAGGATATATGAAAAGGCCTGGGAACTAGGAATCCTTGATTAGTTTATACTCAAGTCCTTGTAAAAAGAAGGAAGTCATCCATAAAAGATACCTCACAAATTGTGAGGTATTTTTTAGAGGGCATCTATTTTGGCTGCCATGATAAAGTCATTTTCATGAAGACCCTTTATTTTACTGGTCCACTGGCTTACTTTTACAAAGCCCCAGCCCAGTTCTATAACTGGGTGGTGGCCCTGATCTTCGGCCACCTGGCCAACCTTATTTGTAAAGTCCAGTGCCTCTTTGAAGTCTTTGAATTTAAAGGTCTTGGTGATTTTGCCCTCCTTTAACTCCCAATCTTTAACCTGGCCTAGATAGTCTTTAAGCTGCCCTTCATTTAGAGGAAGATCCCCTATACTGCAGGGGATACATTTTTTCTCAAGTAGCATACCCACCTCCTTTTTCTAATCTTACCCAGAACTGGCTTAATAAAGCCTTAGCCCCTAAATACCTAATTACCTTATGATTTGCAAGGCGGGGCCTTGAAAGCTCCTGGATTTTTGTAGTAGTATAATTAGTAGGGGTTATGATGAAAAGATACTTTAAAAAGTGGGATGAAGCTTACCTGGTTAATCTACTTATACTTGCTTTTTCCTATCTTTTAATTAGGTTTCCCTTTTTTAAACTACATGGGATGAAGGACTGGCCTCTATTTATGCTGGGCCTAGCCCTGATCTGCCTTCTTTTACTAGGATGGGCTAAAAAGAAAAAATCCATGGCCAGCCTTGGTTATCCTATTAGTTTTGTCTTTTCCCAGGCCTCTTCTAGTAAGAGCTATGATGAGGGGGGAGGACTTCTATCCGATAACTGGAAGCTATGGCTTATCATATACCTATGTATTGTTATTGTGACTTTTATTATTGATAGAAAAAGAGAGGTTTAGAATGTCTGTAGACAGGGCCAGAAGGCACCTTGAAAAATGGAACTTTGATAGTAGGGTGGAGGAGTTTGAAGTATCCTCCGCTACTGTGGCTCTTGCGGCCAAGGCGCTGGGAACAGAGGAAGCCAGGATTGCTAAGACCATCAGCTTTGATTTGGGGGATAGGATAATTCTTATTGTAACTGCAGGAGATGCCAAGATTGATAACAGGAAATTTAAGGATTATTTTGGGGTCAAGGCTAGGATGCTACCTAGAGAAAGGGTGGAAGAAGAAATTGGCTACGATGTGGGTGGAGTCTGTCCCTTTGGAGTAAATCCCGGAGTGGATATCTACCTTGATGAGAGTATGAAGCGCTTTGATGTAATCTTTCCTGCTGCTGGCAGTGCCAGCTCCTGCGCTAGACTAAGCCCTGAAGAGTTGGAATTGGCAGTGCCTGGTAGCCAGTGGATTAATGTGTGCAAGGACTGGGACTAATGGCCTGGGTCCATATAGTTAAGCTAAAGATCTACCTGCCCTTTGTAACAAATTTAAAGGAGAAGCGAAAAATCCGCCTCTCCCTTATAGACCGGTTTAAAAAAATGAATATCTCCGCCATTGAGATGGCTGACCAGAATCTTCAAAACCATTTGGTGCTTCTTTTAAGCTATTCCTCTTTAGACAAGGCCTCCCTGGAATCCAAAAGGGACAAAATCTTAGAGCTTGTCTATGAGTTCAGTGAGCACCTGGTAGTTGAAGAAGAGACCGTAGGTTTAGATTAGGGGTCTCTTTTTTAATGCTCTAAAAAGGCTTTAAGAAGCCCTATAAAGTGCTCCTGGTCTCCTGTAGCCTGAAGCTCCCTTGTGGAGTGCATGGCAAGATTTGCAAGGCCTAGGTCCATACCCTTGATGGTGGTCTGCCCCTCACTTATGGGGCCTATGGTTGAGCCACCTTTTAGGTTTGAAGGGTTGGCGTAGATCTGGTAGGGAATCTTATTATCCTGACATAGCTTTTTACACATGGCCATTCCAATAGCATCAGATGTATAGGCCTTTCTGGCTGAGACTTTAATAACAGGGCCGCCTCCTAGCTTTGGCCTATTAGTTGGATCAGCCTTTTCTGGATAGTTGGGATGGACTCCATGGGCCTGGTCACAGCTCATCATAAAGGAATCAAAGATCCTGCAAAGGTGCTGCTCTTCACTTAGGTTTTTACTTAGGCTTATCTTGTGAAGGACATTTCTTAATAGACCCGAGGCAGCGCCTTGAGCTGATAGGCTACCCACCTCTTCGTTATCAAAGAGAACTAAAACCTGGGTCTTTTCTGCTGGTTTTGCCTCTAGCAGGGCACATAGGCCTGCGTGGCACATGCCCAGGTTATCTAGCCTGCCTACTGATATAAAGTCCTGATTAAGTCCTAGAAAGCTGCCCTTTTCAGTAGGGTAGCAGTAGAGCTCGTAGTCAAGAACCTCTAGATCTGTAGCCAGCTCTTTTTTAATTAAAGAGATTAGGGCTTCCTCCTTTAGCTCTTCATTAGCTAGAAGGGGCAGGAGTTCCTTTTGGGGATTAAAATCATTTTTACCCATATCTCTAGAGAGATGGATAGCTAGGTTGGGGATAATCAGTAGGTCCCTTTTAAGGTCTAAATTGTGGGAGGAAAGGTCTTCTAGGATTACCCTACCTGCTATGGAAAGGGGTCTATCAAACCAGGTTTCATGGAGAGGTCCCCCATAAATTTCAACATTTAGACTGGTATAGCCCTGGGAATTTATTGTGGGTGAGGGCTTGATTTTTAGTAGGGGGGAGTCGGTATGGGCTCCTACTAGGTGAAAGCCCTTGTCATCCTGGCCCAGTCTGAAGGCTATAAGTGAGGAATCATTAAACTTGATATAGTAGTCTCTTTTATCAAGCTGCCATAGTTTACTTAGTTCCAGCCTTTCAAAGCCAGCCTCAACTAGCCTTCTTTCAGCTTCTTCTGTAGCCTGAAACATGGTGGGGGACTTATCAATAAAGTTTATTAGGTCCTTGTCGTAATTCATTTTGTCTCCTTGTTATCTTATCTCTTTGTAGAAAAAAACTCACAAGTAGATTATAGCATGAAGCATTAAGGGCTTTAAGTTAAAAACTTATCGTGTTAAGATATAGGAGGTGATGTGTTAAAAATTAGGAGAGTGATTATATGAAGAAAAAATCAATGCTGGGACCCTTACTCCTGGTGGTAACTGCCCTTATATGGGGTACTGCCTTTGTTTTTCAGCGTTCGGGTATGGATCATATTGGGCCCTTTAGCTTTGGGGCTTTTAGATATGGTGTATCTGCCCTATGCCTTTGGCCCTTTGCTAGAAAGCACAGACATAAAGAAATTCCTTTGTCCAAAGACCCCACAGTTAAATGGGGCCTGCTCTGTGGTTTCTTTCTTTTTGCTGGTGGAACCATGCAGCAGATGGGGCTAGTTCATACGACGGCGGGCAAGGCAGGCTTTATAACGGCCCTTTACATAGTATTGGTTCCCCTTTTTTCTGGACTAGTTTTAAAAAAGCACGTGTCCCTTCAGTCCTGGTTTTGTGTAGTCATGGCAACTGTGGGCTTTTATCTACTCAGTATAAGGGATGGATTTAGTATTGAACTAGGAGACTTTATTGTCTTTATAGGTGTCTTTTTCTGGGTTGGCCATATCCTAGTTATAGATAAGGGAGTAGATGATATGGAGCCCATGGTCCTATCCATGACCCAGATGGTGGTGGCATCTGTTTTGTCTTTTATTCTTGCCCTAATTTTTGAGGAAATCAGCCTAGTAGCTTTAAAGGGAGCTCTTGTCGCTATTCTTTACACCGGAATTTTCTCCGGAGCTGTTGCTTTTACCATGCAGATGTATGGTCAGCGTTATACTGAACCTACTATCGCATCGCTTCTTATGAGTTTAGAGTCAGTCTTTGCTGTTGCAGCAGGCTACTTATTTTTAAATGAGGTCCTAACTGCCAGGGAGGCACTAGGAGCTATTGTTATCTTTATTGCAGTTATACTTGCTCAGATTCCTTTAGGAAAGAAGGAAAAAACATTATGAAACAATATTCAACCAAGGAGTTAACCCTCCTAGCCCTTTTTGTGGCCATAGTCTTTGTTTCAACCTATCTTGTTCAAATCCCCATGCCCTTTTCCCAGGGTGGCCTAGTCCATGTTGGGGATGTGGCGCTTATGAGCATTGCTCTTCTATTTGGAGCAAGGGTGGGAGCTCTGGCAGGAGGCCTGGGTATGGGCCTATTTGACCTGCTTTCCCCCTATGCAATCTGGGCACCCTTTACCTTAGTAATCAGACTGGCAATGGGCTATGTAATTGGAAAAATCAGCCACAGTGGCGGTAGCAGGGGAAGGAACTTTAAAAGAAACGTTCTAGCTCTTCTAGCTGCACTGCCAATTCTGCTAGGAGGCTACTATGTAGCAGAGGCCATTATTTATGGCAACTGGATTGCCCCTGTCCAAAGTCTATCTGGAAACTTCGGACAATACTCAGCAGGCTTTATTGGCTCCCTAGCCCTTAGCAAGGTCATGGGTGGCATATCAGGTATGAGTAAGCTCCAGGATGAATTTGATAAATAAAAGGAGTCCCCTGTAAATGTTTACACAGGGGATTTTTTAATGGGAATTCTTAATCAACTCTTTAAACCTCTTTTTTTAATCACTGCTATCTTTTATTAAGATTCTTAGTTAGGGTTCACTGAATCTCAAATAATCATTAGAATTTCAACGCAAAACGCCATTTTTATGGTATAATAAGTGCAAGGGAAACCCAACATTTAGGCAAAAAACCTTGCACTTTTATTCTAGGAGGATTCAATGTATAAACCAACCCGTGGACAAGGCAC
>LFTD01000115.1 GCA_001512625.1 Clostridiales bacterium DTU036
ATACGCTTAATTCCATAGTATTCAATTGTATTTATCTGCTAATCTTCAAGTAGATCTAGGTCTTCAGGTAGATCCAAGTCCCTGCCTAACCTCTCATCCTCAACTTGGTAGTAGCCCAGTAGTTCAGAAAACTGGCCCATAATCTGCCTGCCCCCTGCATCCCCTTCAAGCTTTAGGAGTTCTTCTCCAAGCTCTGGTGGAAAAATCACAGGGTTGCCTCTTCTATCACCAAAGCAGGGCACTAAAATTAGCCCAGGGGCTTTATAATACTCCTCTAAAAGGCTATCTATAAACTCAGCATCAACTAGGGGCTGGTCTCCCATGATAAACATATAGGCAGAGCCAGCTTGGGTTTTTTTAACACCAAGCTTGACGCTTTCTGCCTGGCCCAAATGAGCCCTATCATTGTAAAAAGCTTCTACGCCTAAGGACCTAGCAAGCCCTTCAAGCTCTTTGCTTCTATAAATAAGCAGCAGCCTATCAAGCTTTGAAGCCTGGGCCTCTCTAATAATCTTTTCTACCATGGGCTGGCCCCTAAAGTCCAGCATCAGCTTATCAGCGCCAAACCTCTTAGAAAAGCCAGCAGCCAAAATTATACCTGTAACCATATTCCTACCTACTGTCTAATTGCAGTTGAAATTAGCTCCTCCAGCTCATCACCGGTAAACTCATAGTGATAGAACTTATCATAGAACTCTACTATTTCTTCTCTTATATCATAATCATAGAGCTCTGGATAGAGAAGGTTTGCCATCCATCTAATTCCAAGAATCCTATTTGATGATGGGGGCCTATCAAACCAGTTAAAGGGGTTGTTGGGAATCTCATAGACTTCACCTTCCTCAACAGCCTTAATTGATGACCAGGCGTCATCTTCAAGAATACCTGAGTAGTAGCCTCCCCTGGCATCTCCCCAGGAGATAATCACATCAGGATTCCATAGAAGTAGCTGCTCCAAGGAGACTTCAGTTTTTCCCTGATCCTTAATAACTGTAGCATCAGCAGCATTTATTCCACCTACCATGCCTATTATCTCAGAGTGCCAAGAGCCCTCTGGTTCTGTCATAAGGCCAGTATCTCCCTCAGCATAGTAAACTGTTTTTGGCTCCTCTATCTTATCTAGATTTTCTTTAACAGCATCCAGGGCTCTTCTACAAAACTCTGCCAGCTCCTGGGTTTTCTCCTCTTCTCCCAAAGCCTTTCCTAAAACAAGGTAGGACTCATCCATCTTATCTAGAGCAGGATCTAGAACCAGGACAGGCTTCTTATACTGGGCTTCCAGCTCATCGGCAAGCTTTGTAGTGTTATCTTCTATTTCTTCCATCATAATAATTAAATCAGGGTCCATCTTTAGAAGCTCTTCAGCATTAATGGCATCCTTTCCTGCTCCACCAAGATTAGGTAGATTATGGTACTTCTCATCTATGTAGGCCTTTTCTCCAGAGCTTAGCTCGTAGTTCCAGCCAATAAGCTTATCAGGATTAACAGTATAAAGTAGGATGGTGCCAGTAGGGATGGTGCCAAAGACCCTCTCTGCTGGGCTTTCAAGGACAACTGTCCTACCCACCATATCAACAATCTCTAGGGTGGCTGGCTCTTCTATCTCTTCCTCTTCTATATCTTCTGAGGGAAGATCTACCACTTCTTCTTCAACTTTAGGCTCTTCCTTTTTAGCACTCTCCCCTCCACAGCCTACAAGGCCAAGTAGAAGGGCTGCAACAAGAACAAACAGTAAACTCTTTTTAAACATTCGCTTCTCCTTTGTTTTTTCTCCTAGTCAACTAATAATCTGGAATGCATACCTTCACCATCCTATCCTTCCAATCTAGTTCAACAAGATTTAAATCAACTTCATAAATATTTCTTAAATCTTCTTCCTTAAGATTAGAATTTGGCTCCTCTATCTCCATAACCCTCCCCTCCTTAACAAGAAGGACCTTACTTGCATATAGGAAGGCGTGTTCTGGAGAATGGGTAACCATGATGATGGTGATTCCCATATTTTTACAATCAACTAAGTGATTGAATAGGGTTATTTGATTGCCAAAGTCCAGGTTGTTAGCAGGCTCATCCATTATGATTATCCTTGCCTCCTGGGTAATGGCCTGGGCTATCTTTACTAGCTGCCTTTCTCCCCCGCTAAGTTGGGAGTAGATCTTGTCCTTTAAATGATTTATCTTTAGGGTTTCAAAGGCTCTACTAGCTATTTTTTCATCTTCCTTTGAAGGTGAAGAGGCAAAACCCAGATAGGCAGTCCTACCCATTAAAACTATATCCATACATTTATACTGAAAATTAGCAGAAAAAGTCTGGGGAATATAACTCAGATACCTGGCTCTTTTTCTAAAGGACCAGCCTCTTATATCTTCTCCTTCTATTTCTATTCTGCCTCCCAGTGGTCTTTCTAAGCCTACAATGGTCTTAATAAGAGTCGACTTACCTGAGCCATTGGACCCCAAGATACAAATAAGCTCTCCTGGCTTTGCAGAAAAATCAACCCCTTCTAAAACCATGTGGTCACCATAGCCACAGGATAGATTCTCTGTTCTTAGCATCTAAAACCTTTCCTTTTGCAGCATCAAAAAAATAAAAAAAGGAGCCCCAATAAGAGCAGTTAGTATCCCAAGGGGTAATTCCACCGTAGTTAGTGCTCTGGATATGTTGTCTACGAGAAGTAGGTAGGAAGCTCCCAGCAGCATACTGGCAGGCAGGAGTACTTTATGATCTGAACCCACAAGCATCCTGGCAACATGGGGAATTACAAGGCCTATCCAGCCTATTACCCCACTTATTGAGACTGCAGAAGCTGTAAGTAGACTTGAACATAATATTACTAGAGCTCTTAACTTTCTTGTATCAAGGCCAAGGCTCTTGGCCTCCTCCTCGCTAAGAGAAAGGACATTTAGCCTCCATCTAAGTAAATAGAGGGGAATAAAGGCCACTGCCATGGGCAAAAGGACCTTGGATAGGGCCTTAAAGTTAACTCCAGACAAACTACCCATCAGCCAAAAGGTGATGGCAGGTAGCTTAGAATCCGTATCAGCCAAATACTTTATTAGTGAAGTCAAAGAACTAAAGATGGAACCCACTAAAATCCCCATAATAACCAGGGAGGTTATGGGATCCCCCTTTATTCTAAGACTAATCAGATAGACAAGAGCGACCCCGGCCAGCCCGAAGGCAAAGGCCGACAATTGAATGCCCAAACTTGAAAAGGAGAAAAATATAGCCAGGGCAGCTCCAAAGGCAGCACCTGCTGAAACTCCAAGTATATCGGGAGAAACAAGGGGATTTTTAAACATACTTTGATATACAACTCCCGATACAGATAAGGCAGCTCCAACAAGTACCGCACCTAATATTCTTGGTAATCTTATTTCAAAGACCACGGTTTCCATAACATCGGTCCAGGTCTTATTTATTGTAATAATCCTTGAAAACAAAATCTTTAAAAGGGTTATAGGATCTATAGGGTAGCGACCCAGGCTAAAAGAAAGGAGGAAGATTCCTATAAAAAAGATTAAAAGCAGATAGATTCCTCTACCTTTTTTACTATCCTTCGTCATAGACCAGTCCTATCGTTATATTCTTCAAAGTATAACGAATCATAAAAAAATTTATTTCCACATAAACTTCCTTTTAAAAATCTCCTCAACAGCCTCTCTGGCCTCTTTAGCAAAATCCTCATAGTCCTTTACTAGCTCTTTACCCTTTTCAGTTAAGTAGGACCCGCCACCATGGACACCACCGGTAACTCTTTCCAGCAGGGGATAACCTAAATAATCTTCAGCCTTCTTAATAATAGCTAGAGCCTTGCTATAGGACATATCAAATTTTTCTGCCGCCCTATTTATACTACCCAGTTCTTCTATGGATTTAAGTAATCTATAAGGTCCCTCGCCAAAGACCTTTTCTCCATCTTTAACTATGAGAAACTTGCTCTCTATTTTCAACTTACCCTCCTGGTGTATCCAGGCCTTAACCCCATATGTATAAGTGCCTATAGTAAGCTACTTAAAACCTTTTAAGCTTTCTTATCAGGCTTTTTCTAAGAAATGTCTTTATATTTATATTACAATTATACATTAGTTTGTCCCTCTTTACTACCACCAAGATAAAGATTTGGAAAGTTTCCTCCACGAGAATAGAGTTTTCACCCATAGTAAGATGGAACAGGACCTAAAGCTAAGCAAAAGCCATGCCCGCCACAGGATAGAAAAACTTATAGAGGACAAACATGTTAGGATAAAAAGTTCTGGGCCTTCAACCAGGTATGTTTTACTTGATAATGAGAAGTAGCACGATTCACACGATAATAGCACGATTTTCAGGCTTTATTAACTAGTATCTTAGTTTTAGATTCTCTTTTCTAAATGAAGTTCATATAAATTAAAAGTAAGGCCCATTTTCAGGCCTACAATTATTGAGCTTCATAAAACCATCTTACCATCAATTATAATTAATACTGCTTTGCTATTTAAATTTAGCGGACCTCCATCCCGGATGACTAGATCTGCATCCTTATCTACCTTAATGCTACATAATCTATCCTCTAGGCCGTGAATCTTGGTCAGATTTAAGGTTATAGACTTTAGAACCTCATGGGACCCATTCCTTCCTTGGCATAGGACTGTACAAAGGCTCAAATTCTCCAGAGAAATTTTAGGATAATCGGTCATAATTTCTACCTTTAAGCCATCCTATTAAAACTTGACAGCTGTTATGAGGCTCTTATTGAAAAAACATACTTGCTTTACTTCACTGTTTTAATTGATATTTATAGCTTATAACACTTGAAGCTTTCCTTTATTTCGCCTGCTCGATCTACAATTACTATTCACCACTTGTAACGATAATTATTAAATATAAACTTCTTTCCTTTTTGTCTGTAGAGCACATTATTTCCTTATGCTAGTTTTGCCAAAGGAGTACTTCTTTTATTTCCTGTTCTGAGCTCAAATAACTTTATTTGTGTAAATGCATTCTAGAATCACTTGAGTAAAAATTAAAAGGGTATAAATAATTTAACAAATTACAGGAGGTGACCTATGCCATATCTACTGCTTATACTAGTACTTTTGGTGGCAGGCTGGGCCTTTTCCACCTACAACAACTTTGTAAGCCTAAGCGAAAGGGTTGACAATGCCAAGGCACAAATTGCAACTCAAATCGAATCAAGATGGGAAGCCGTTAAGAGCTTAATTGATGCTACCAAGAACTACTCCAAACA
>LFTD01000094.1 GCA_001512625.1 Clostridiales bacterium DTU036
TAGAAGCTGGCCTTCCCTATGATGCGGCCAGGATATATTTAGGTAGAGGTATAGACATAATATGCTTTTTAGAAGGTAAGCTAAAGCGCAGTCTTAAATCAATTTGTGAGGTTTCCTATGAAGATGGAGAGGTAAAAATCAATGAAATCTGTGAAAGTTCTTGAACTTAGTGTCTTTTTTCTTCTGCTAATTTTCTTCTTGGGTACGGATCTATTTGCTTTACTTTTAATCCCTATCTATATATACAGCCTCAGGTCTTTTTTAAAGGAGGAGGGAGAGAAGACTAAACGCAGATTATTATTAGAAGAACTATCGGACTTTTCAAATCTTCTGGAGCAGGGCTTTAGTCCTCTATATGCCTATGAAAAAACAGGCTCTTTTAATTATCCATCCTTTATGCTCCATCCTGATGATGAATTGTTTAGGTTTGAAATATTTGAAAAGCAATTTCAACTATTTGAAAAAAGTGTAATTTTAGAAGAGGAGATAGAAGGAGAAATTCTAGGCATCAGGCTTAAGATGAGTATTATGAAGCTTATGCCTCTAGGTCTGCTTTTATTTATAGGCAGGCTCTTGCCCATGGCAGACTCTAGTAACCTTAATAGGATTGTTACAGTTTTATTTCTAATCAATCACTGGATAGGGGAAAGGTTTCTGAAAAGTCTATGATACTAGTATTAATTTTCTTGTTAATAATTAAAAAAGCCCATATAATCGATGTTCTTTCATCTTATGTAAAGGCAAAGAGAAACTATTATAGAGAGTTAATATTTTATCTTAGCTACAGCATGGACAGGGACTATCAGGACCTACTTGTGGTAAGGGGGCTTTATCTCTTATATCAGCTTATACTTTCCTGGCTTTTGATCTATGCTGCCTTGGACTTTTTAGAACTGGAACTAGGGGTTTTATATTTATTCTCAATTATAGGCTTTTTCACTGCTTTTATTTGGATGGCAAATAGGATTGAGGAAAATAAAAGGAACCTTATAGAGGATATAAGTAAGTTTGTTTTCCATTATGAGCTTTATTTAATTCAGGGAGAGAACCAGCTCCATGCCTTGAAAAAGGCCAGCCAATATTTGCTTGTTTTTTCTTCTGCCCAGACCCTGGAAGAATTTGACGATTACTTCCAAGAACTTTTCACATATACTAAATGGTTAGTCGTAAAAAGAATCACAATTCTAATAGAAAGGGGTAGGCACTTTTCCCAGGCAGATTTAAGTATGGATTTTGCACAGATATCAGATGAGCTCTTTCGCAAAAACTATCAGGATAAGAAACTTCAGGCGGAGAAACTTGAAAATATGATGCTAATTCCTATGGTAGGAGATTTACTAGCAATGATATTTTATATTGTGAGTCCTTTTATTAGCACTCTCATAGTAGGAGGTTAAAAATGAAACTAAATGAGCAAATGGACAGAGACTTTCAGGCAGGATTTGGAACTGTTGAACTAGTGGTGCTTACTGCAATTCTTATAGGCCTAGCAATACTGTTTAAAGGATTTATAGTAGAATATGCAACTAATCTTTTAGAGAGTATAAAAAGTGTGGAACTTGACATTCTTAACATAGGTGGATGATGAAGGGTATCTATAAAAAAAATAAGGAGCTTTATATTTTTGAGTTTATTTCCTATAAAAACCTTATATGGAAAAATCTGCTAAAACAGAGGGCCCTACTTGCGCCCAAGCTCCATTTTCATAAAAAAGGCATCCTTCTATTATATTCACTAAGACACTGTGTAATTGAGGATAATAAGCTTTATTTTAAGGGTAAGGAGATGGATTTACTAAAACTGAGCCGGTAGGAGTCAAGATGTTAGGTATTGACAATCTCTTTCATCCTTTAAGTCTGATTTTTCATCCTATTCTCCTATAAAAATATGCTATACTTGAGATATATTATATTATTAGGAGGTCGTTTTGGATTTAAAAGTGCCTGTAGGAGTATCAAATAAGCATGTGCATATCAGCAGGGAGGATTTGGATATTCTTTTTGGTGAGGGTTATGAACTTACTAATATGAAAGACCTTTCCCAGCCTGGCCAATATGCAGCAGAGGAACGTGTTGAGGTAGTTGGAAATCGCTCAAGTATGGTGATGAGGATTTTAGGGCCTGTTAGAAAGAATACTCAAGTTGAAATATCTATTAGTGATAGTTTTAGCTTGGGGGTTGAGGGGATTCTTAGAGAATCAGGAAATATTGAGGGGACTCCAGGACTTACTATTAAAGGACCTAAGGGTCAGGTTGAACTGGATAAAGGTGTAATAGTAGCAGCTCGTCACATTCATTTTGATCCTGATGATGCTAAGAAATTTGGAGTTACAAATGGTCAAAAAGTTCAGGTTAAAACTGAAGGGCCAAGATCCATTACTTTTGATGAAGTAATCTGCAGGGTGGACCCAAGCTTTGCTCTTGATATGCATATAGACATGGATGAGGCAAATGCTGCAGGTATTAAAAATGGAGACCAAGTTAGGGTTATTGTTTAATGGATTTAGCTAAGTATTTTGACCATACCAATCTAAGTCCAACTGCTTCAAGGGCAGATATAGAAACTCTTTGTAGCCAGGCTAAAGACTACGGTTTTTACAGTGTATGCATCCAGCCTTTTTATGTCTCCTATGCAAGGAAGCTATTAGAAGGCACAGATGTTAAGGTCGCAAGCGTAGTAGGTTTTCCCCAGGGGCAAAACACTGCTAAGGTAAAAGTTTTTGAAGCCATAGAGTGTATAGAAAATGGAGCCCATGAGATTGATATGGTTCTAAATATTGCTGCCCTTAAAGAGGGGAGAGACCATCTGGTACTTGATGAAATCAGAAGGGTCAAAGAAGCCTGTGGTAATGGCCTCTTAAAGGTGATTTTAGAAACAAGTCAGCTAAGTAAAGATGAGATTATCAGAGCCTGCAGGATCTGCGATGAAGCGGGGGCAGACTTTGTAAAGACCTCAACAGGTTTTCAGGGGAGGGGCGCAAGCCTTGAAGATGTAAGCCTTATGCACTCAGTTTCTAAGGCTCGGGTAAAGGCCTCAGGTGGTATAAGAAGTCTTGCTGATTGTCTAGCGATGATTGAGGCTGGAGCTAGCAGGATAGGTTCCTCTTCAGGACATAAAATTATGCAGGAGTTAAGAAATGAAGGTCTATAGAAGTTCAGGCCTTGGATGCCTCTTCCTAGCTCTTCTCGTCCTGTTTGTTTTAAGCTTGGTTTTAAGACTTGCTGGCTTTGTGGTATTTAGGCTTTTGTCGAGTCCTCTACTTCTTTTGCTAGTTCTCATATTTTTCCTTATGAGAAGAAAGAGTAGCCAGGAGATGCCTGAAAAGAAATCAGAAATTGAGTATGAATTTATCGATGAAGAAGACCCCGAATTGTAGCAAGCTCGGGGTCTTTACTAGTTCTTGCTTATTTTTTTGTTCTTATAATTCTCTATTGTTTGCCTGCCATAATCAAAGAAAGAAATTATTTTT
>LFTD01000034.1:0-7249 GCA_001512625.1 Clostridiales bacterium DTU036
TCCATTATAGACCAGGAATACAAGGGTATTTCTACCATGGATGTTATGAATATTCTGGGACCAGATATCGCTACTCTTGGTAACCATGAGATAGATTATGGTCTAGCCCAGCTTATGTTTCTTGAGCGCTGTGCTCACTTTCCAATTATTAATGCCAACCTCTATATTAAGCCTACTGGCAATAAGCTTTTTAAGAGCCATGAAATCTTAATGGTAGGGGGTATACGGATGCTTTTTATCGGTGTAGTTACAGAAGAGATTCTAAACTACAGTGGCCGGGACCCCCTACTTGGTACCTTTGTTGACCTAACTGAGGCTGCCAGGGAGATTGAGTATATTATAAATAACTATAAGGATTTAGATATAGACTATACGGTCCTTCTTACCCATATTGGCTTTGAAGAGGACCTAAAACTTGCAGAGCTCTTAAATCCAGAACTTGGGGTAGACCTTATCCTGGGTGGCCACTCCCATACCATGCTGGAGGAGCCAGCCAAGGTTAATGACATTCTTATTGCCCAGGTGGGTGAGGGAACCAGTCATATTGGAAGATTTGACATTGTTGTTGATATGGACAATAACTGTGTCCACGAATTTACTTGGGAGGCCGTCCCCATTGATGAGAGTCACTGCCCCAGGGACAAGGTCCTAGATGAGCTATTAGAGCACTACCAGACCGAGGTTAATAGTAAGTACAACCGGATCATATCTAGGCTATCAAGACCTCTTGAACATCCAGATAGATATATGGAAACTTCCCTTGGAAATTTCTTTGCAGATATCTTTAAAAACCAGCTGGATATGGATATCTTCCTTTTAGGCTCAGGCTCTATTAGAGGCAAAAAACTAGAAGAGCTAATTACTCTCTCAAAGTTAAGGGAGGTCTTTCCCTATGATGACAAGCTTTTCTCTATAAGCCTTCCCGGTCCTGTTTTTGAGGAGATGCTAAGGGTCTTCTTTAAGAATGTCTATAAAAAGGCAACAAGGGAGTTCTACCAGCTCAGTAAGGGTATGGCAGTCAAGGTTAGGGGTTTTGGTGATGAAGTTGATGTACTTTTTAATAATCAAAGACTTTTAGAAGACCAGTTTTATAGGGTGGGGCTCCAGGGCTTTCACTTTGGACTTTTAGATGAGATTTTTGGACTGGACATTAAAAATTCTGAGGTTAAGATTGTATCTAGAACAATTTCAACTTCAAGCTTTGACATCTTAGATGAATTCCTTGATCATAACCATTTTCTTGATGCTAGACTTGAGGGCAGAATAAGCCTAGAGTATCCACTAATTATGGATTGACAAAGGGCTTAATAAGGCTTATTATTTATTAGAAGATTTATGACAAAGGAGGAGTAGCTCCATTGATGGTTTTAGAGAGAAGATGCTTGGTGAAAATCTTCCCTAGATGGTGTGAAGGTCGTCTTTTAGATTTTCGGGGTCAGCCCCATATAGCTTTGAGTGCCTTTTGGCAGAAATAGGGTGGTACCACGGTTTAGCGTCCCTAGCTAGACCGTTTTTTTTATTTTAAGGAGGAAAAGTGGAAAAATTTACAATGGAAAAAACCTATAATCCCCAGGAGTTTGAGGACAGGATATATAAGATGTGGATGGATAGTGGGGATTTTAATGCTGAAGTTAACCCAGATAAGGAGGCCTTTACTATAGTGCTGCCTCCTCCAAACATCACTGGAAGTCTCCATGAGGGCCACGCCCTTAACCATACCATGCAAGATATTTTGATCAGGCATAAGAGGATGCAGGGCTATGAGGCCCTTTGGCTTCCTGGAACTGACCACGCTTCTATTGCTACTGAGGTTAGAATCCTTGATAAGATTTATAGGGAAGAGGGCAGGAGCAAGGAGGATATGACTAGAGAGGAGTTCCTTGATAGGGCCTGGCAGTGGAAGGAAGAGTATGGTGGAGCCATAGTCAATCAGATGAAAAAACTAGGTAATAGCTGTGACTGGAGACGGGAGCGCTTTACCATGGATGAGGGCTGTAACAAGGCTGTAATTGAAGTCTTTGTCAGGCTTTATGAGGAGGGCCTGATATACAGGGGTACTAGACTAATTAACTGGTGCTCTGATTGTGGAACCACCCTTTCTGATGCTGAGGTTGACCACGAGGATGTTCATGGAGCCTTCTACTCTGTTTCCTATCCCATCGAAGGAAGTGATGAGAGGCTTATTATTGCTACAACAAGACCTGAAACAATGCTGGGAGACACAGCCATTGCTGTCCACCCTGATGATGATAGATACAGGCATCTAGTTGGTAAGTATGCCATTTTGCCCCTTGTAGGTAGAAGGCTGCCAATTATTGCCGATGATTATGTAGATAGGGAGCTGGGTACTGGGGCACTTAAGATAACCCCCAGCCACGACCCAAATGACTATGAGATTGGTAAGCGCCATAATCTTGAGTCCATTAACATCTTTACTGAAAAGGCCAGCATCAATGAAAATGGTGGTGTTTATCAGGGGCTAGATCGCTATGAGGCTAGAAAAAAGATTGTAGAGGACCTGAAAAAAGAAGGCTTTTTAATTGAGGTTAAAGACCACCTCCACTCTGTAGGCCACTGTTATAGATGCCATAAGGCAATTGAGCCTAGGGAGAGCCTCCAGTGGTTTGTTGATATGAAGGATATGGCAAGGCTGGCCCTGGAAAGTGTAGAGAGAGGGGAGATGGATTTTGTTCCCCACCGTTTTGTAAAAATTTATAACCACTGGCTGGAAAATATCCGGGACTGGACCATATCTAGGCAGCTTTGGTGGGGCCATAGGATTCCTGCCTACTACTGCCAGGACTGCGGTCACATGATGGTTGAGAGGGAGGAGCCCACTAGCTGTAGTAAGTGTGGAGGGACAAATATACATCAGGATGATGATGTCCTTGACACCTGGTTTTCTTCAGCCCTTTGGCCCTTTTCTACCCTTGGCTGGCCAGATAAGACTCCTGAGATGGACTACTTCTACCCAACTGATGTTTTAGTAACAGGCCATGATATTATCTTCTTCTGGGTGGTTAGGATGATGTTTTCAGGCCTTAAGCAGGTTGGAAAGGCCCCCTTCCATACAACCCTTATAAATGGGATTGTTAGGGATGGCCAGGGCAGGAAGGTTTCAAAGAGTCTTGGTAATGGAACAGATCCCATAGAGATTATTGATGAGTATGGGGCAGATGCCCTGAGGTTTATGCTTATTAGCGGAACCTCCGTTGGTTCCGATACCAGGTTTTTAATTGAAAAGGTTGAGGCTGCTAGAAACTTTGCTAATAAGCTTTGGAATGCATCAAGGTTTCTAATTTCTAGCCTGGAGGAAGAAACCTATGAGATTGATCAGTCCAGGCTGGACCTGGCGGATAAGTGGATCCTTTCAAAACTTGCTGCCACAATAGATGATGTTGATAGGGGCCTTGAAAGATACGAACTTGGCCAGGCTGGAGATAGGCTGGTTGAATTTGTATGGTCTGACTACTGCGACTGGTTTATTGAGCTTAGTAAGGAAGCCCTCTATAGTGATGATGAAGCTAGAAAAAGAAACAAGCAGGCAGTCCTACTCTTTGTCCTAGAAGAGATTCTAAAACTTCTCCATCCCTTTATGCCCTTTATTACTGAAGAGATCTGGCTCCACCTACCTCTAAGAAAGACCCACCTTATCAGAGCCCAGTGGCCTGGAAAACTTGAAAGATATGAGGAGGAGGAAGCCACCATGGCCCTGATTCAAGAAGCCATTACAAGGACTAGAAACCTAAGGGCTGAGATGGATATTGTTCCTTCTAAAAAAGGAAGGATTTTCCTCGCTGGTACAAGGGCAGAAGAAGTCCTTTCCTATGCCTCCTTCTTTAAGGCCCTGGCCTCAGCTTCTGAAGTAGAGCTGCTTAAAGAAGATATGCCTGAAGCTTCTACTATTCTTCTTGAGGGACTAACTCTTTATCTTCCTCTTGATGAACTCATAGATTTTAAGAAGGAGCTTGAAAGAATGGAAAAAGAACTTGAAAAGGTTCTGGCAGAAATAAATAGAAGTAAGGGTAAACTTGCTAACAAAGGCTTTGTAGATAAGGCTCCTGAAGCTCTAGTAAAGAAGGAAAAAGAAAAGCTTGAAGCTCACCTAGCTCTTGAAAAAGAAGTTAGGGAAAAGATTACTGAAATAAAGGAGAAAATTAAGTGAAGATAAATGAGGCGCTGGATTTTCTAAGTCAGTCCTACAAAATAGGCAGGAAGCTGGGGCTAGACAATGTTCAAAGGCTCTTGGATAGGCTGGATAATCCTGAAAAAAAGCTGAAGATGATCCATGTAGCTGGAACCAATGGCAAGGGTTCAACCTCTTCAATAATCTATTCAGTTTTGAGGGAGGCGGGCTACAAGGTAGGTTTTTATTCTTCTCCCCACCTGGTTACCTATAATGAGAGATTTAGATATGATGGAAGGCTTATTAGTGATGAGGACCTGGCAGCTGCAATTACAAGGGTCAAGCAGGGCTGTGAGGAGCTGGTGGCTGAGGGCTATCCCCACCCAACTGAGTTTGAGCTTCTTACTGCAGCGGGCCTTTGGTTCTTTGCTAAAGAGGAGCTTGACTATCTTATAATGGAGGTTGGTCTAGGCGGTAGGCTTGATGCCACCAATGTAATAAGACCACTAATCTCTATTATTACTCCTATTGCCAGGGACCATGAGGACTATCTGGGCCATGACCTGGCCAGCATAGCTGGTGAAAAGGCTGGAATAATAAAGGAAGGTATTCCTGTGGTTTCTGGTTTTCAGGAAGCTGAGGCCATGGAGGTTCTAGAGAATAAAGCCAGGGAAGTGGGGACGAACTTTTATAGGATAAGTAGAGACGACTTGAAAGTTATCAAGAGTAATCTTGAAACAAACCACTTTATTTATAAGGGTCAGGACTATAAACTTCCTCTACTGGGCCTTCACCAGATAGACAATGCCATGCTTGCAATAGAAGCCCTGCTTCTTCTTAAGTCCCAGGCTCAGATAGATTTGACTGAGGCCGAGCTGGTTTCTGGACTTTTAAAGGCCCAGTGGCCAGGTAGACTTGAGAAGATTAGTGATCAGCCTCCCTTTTACATTGATGGGGGCCATAATTCTCATGGGATAAGGGCGGTGTCCAAGATACTAGATCCTGAAGAAAGCGACAAGAGGATCCTTCTTATGGGTATGCGCCAGGATAAGGACTATAGAGAGGTTCTAGAACTCCTGCTGCCCCTCTTTAGGGAGGTTGTCTTTACTCTACCACTTGGAGATATGGTGGTGCCTATTGAGGAACTGGTGGAAATAGCAGCTGAACTTGGTTATAAAACTCTGGGTCATGATGATTATAAAAAAGCTCTTGATATTGTTTATAACTTGTATAAAGAAGGAGACCAGATTTTTTCAATGGGTAGTTTCTACTTGATTGGTGAAGTCAAGGAGGAGGTCCTTAAAAGAAAGAAGGAAGAACTATGATTATTCTTATTTCAGCTTCTCCTAGAAGAAGAGAGCTTCTTTCTATGATCTATCCAGAGGTCATCTATGATGTTTCAAGTGCTGATGAACCCATGGATGAAAAAGACCCTGAAAAGCTGGTTATTAAAAGCGCCAGGGTAAAACTTAAGGATAGGATGCATAGTTATAGGGCTGGAATTCTTTTAGCCAGTGACACCCTGGTTTACTGTGATGGTATTCTTGGTAAGCCCAGGGATAGGGAAGAGGCCTATGACATGCTAAGTAGGCTGGCTGGTAGGACCCATGAGGTTTATACTAGTCTTGTTCTCCACGATAGAAACTCAGGAAAGCTAGTAGAAGATGCAGTGGTAACAAAGGTCAAGTTTGCTCCCATGACTAGTAGGGAGATTAATACCTACCTAGATACAGGTGAGTATAAAGACAAGGCCGGGGCCTATGGTATCCAGGGTTATGGTTCTGTTTTTATCGAGGCAATTGAGGGTGACTATTTTAATGTTATGGGTCTACCTTTAAATAGGCTCTATGAGATCCTCAGGGATGAATTTGATTTAAATATGTTAGAAAGTGAAGACTCTTTTTAGGGTCTTTTTTTATTTTTTTGACTTCGAAAATTAGTAATTGTTTATTAAAAATCCTGATAATTTATTGACCATTTTGTCTGGCATTGTTATAATAATTCTATAAATGTTACAGACTAATAAGGACAAGGAGGAAGTATGAATCCAAAGTACAATCCACTCTTTACCCCCTGGAAGGTGGGTAATGTGGAGATTAAAAACCGTGTAGTACTCTGTCCCATGGGTGGTACCTCACTGTTTGGATGGATGGAACCCAACCACTTTGACAAGGAAGCAGCTAATTTCTTTTTAGAAAGAGCTAGGGAAAATGTTGGGCTGATAATCCCAGGTATTGCACCAATCAAGGATACCATCGGGGGCAGGTGGCTCTATAAAAATGAAAAGATGTTCAAAGAGCTTAAGCCCTTTGTAGAGGAGCTCCACAAAACCGGAGCTAAGATTTTTATTCAGATAACTGCTGGAATGGGCAGGTCCTGGGCAATTACTGATCAGTTAGTTCTCTTACATAATAATCCTGTTCTACATGCTATTGCAAAACCAATTATTGATGTTCAGTATCAGTCAGCAAGTCCCTCTGTCCTTCCCTCACGCTGGAGTGATAAGGTCATGTGTAGAGCCATGACTATTAAGGAAATCGATGAGATTGTTGAGGGCTTTGCCAAGACTGCCAAGCTCTGCCAAGAAGCAGGGGTAGATGGTATTGAGGTTCACGCCGTTCATGAGGGCTACCTTCTTGACCAGTTTACCTTAAAGTTTACCAATAAGAGGACTGATAGGTATGGAGGTAGCTTTGAAAATAGATACCGCTTTGCAGTGGAAATAGTTCAGGCGGTCAAGGAGGCCTGCGGTCAGGACTTTCCTGTTTCCCTTAGGTACTCAGTTATTTCCAAGGTTAAAGACTTTAAAGTGGGAGCTCTACCTGGAGAAGACTACACTGAGATTGGTAGAGATATGGAGGAGAGTGAAAGGGCAGCCAAGTATCTCCAGGATGCAGGTTATGACATGCTAAATGCTGATAATGGAACCTATGACTCCTGGTACTGGGCCCATCCCCCAATGTACATGCCTAGAAACTGTAACCTTGAAGATGTAGCCCATATTAAGAAGTTTGTTGATATTCCAGTTGTATGTGCTGGAAGGATGGAGCCTGAGGTTGCTGCTGAAGCTATTGAAGAAGGCAGGATTGATGGTATGGGAGTTGCCAGGCAGTTTCTTGCAGA
>LFTD01000034.1:7292-13739 GCA_001512625.1 Clostridiales bacterium DTU036
GCCTGCTTTAACTTCCCCCACTACAAGGGCCATGCCAATCTTCAGTCTATTTCTGATGCTGCAGCCCTGGCAAGATGCGCTGTAGATCCAAGAACCATGCAATCGAAAAAATATAAGATTGAGCCTAGCACAAACCCAAAACATGTTGCTATTATTGGTGGTGGTGTTGGGGGCATGGAGACTGCGCTAGTAGCAGCCCAGAGAGGCCACAGTGTAACTATCTATGAAAAATCAGATAAACTTGGCGGTGTTTTTAATGCCGCGGCAGCTCCAAGTTTTAAGGGCAAGGATAGGGAGCTTCTGGCCTGGTATGATAGGGAACTTAAGAAGTATCCTCAGATTGAGATTAAACTTAATACAGAGGTAGATGGAGAGGCCTTAGATGCAGATGCTGTTGTAGTTGCAACTGGTGCCAAACCTGTGAGACTTCCAATAGATGGTATCGAAAAGACCATTGAAGCCATTGATTATCTTCAGGGAGCTCCAGTAGGCGACAATGTTGTAGTTGTCGGTGGAGGGCTAACAGGTTGTGAGATTGCCTATGATCTTTTCTTAAAGGGCAAAAATCCAACCATTGTTGAGATGCTTACTGACCTGATAGCAGTTAATAGTGTCAGCTTGGCCAATACCTCTTATTTAAGGGATTTCTTTAAGACCAACAAAGTACCGGTTCACCTAGAAACTAAACTAATTATGGTCCAGGAGGACGGGGTCATAGTTGAAGATAAGAATGGTAAGAAGAAAAAGATACTGGCCGATAGTGTTATCATGTCGGTTGGCTATAAACCTAATCCCATGGAGCTTTCCGGAGCCAAGCTAGTAGGAGACGCTAATAAAGTAGGCAGCGTCCATACAGCTATCTGGAACGCCTGGGATGTGGCTATGAAACTGTAAGGGGGTAGATATGGCACTTAAGCTAAATGCCCGGGAACAGGATATTTTGGATGGTAAGTCAGGCGAGGTAATGGCCAAGGTTTTAAAAACCCTGGTTCTATATGGAGAAGCCTTTGGAGCTGAAAAGATGGTGCCAGTAGATTCTAACAATGGCCATCTGGTAACAAGTTTTGGGCTCTCTGTTATGAAGCCTGTTTATGAACTTATGGACGAGCTTCTAGATGCCGGAGTTATAAGTGGCCAGACCTTTAGTGTTGACCCAAGGCCTCTAGATAAAAATGTCCCCAGTAACCTTCTTCAAGATATCTTTTTTAAGGTCATGTATTCAAAGCAGGATGACTACGATGAGCAGCTAAAGAGGATGGGCCTAATGAATGAGGACGCCTATACCTGTACCTGCTACATGGATGAGGTTGGTAACATACCTAAAAAGGGTCAAATACTCAGCTGGGCGGAAAGTAGTGCTGTTGTCTATGCCAACAGTGTCTTGGGAGCCCGCTGCAATAGAAATAGCGGTATTATTGAGTTATTTGGTTCAATTGTGGGCTGTGTACCATATTTTGGCCTACTTACTGATGAGGGTAGGAAGGCTAGCTGGCTGGTTGAAGTAAAGACCAGTAAAAAACCAGAAGCTCAGATTCTTGGTTCTGCCATTGGCATGAAGGTTATGGAGGATGTGCCTTATATAAGAGGCCTTGATAGCTGGATAGGCCAGGAGCTGGACCAGGATGCCAAGGACTACTTAAAAGACATGGGGGCTGCCACTGCTTCTAATGGAGCCGTGGGGCTATACCATGTTGAGGGCCTAACTCCTGAGGCTGTGGAACTAAAGGAAGATCTTTTGAAAGAGGATGCTAAGGTCTATGTAATTGATGATGATGAGCTTGAAAGAGTCAAAGCCTCCTATCCAATTATGTGGAAAAACAAGAAGGCAAATCCCAAGCTCTGCTTTGTGGGCTGTCCCCATCTATCTCTTAAGCAGCTAAATGACTGGACAGATAGACTGGAGTTATCTCTAAGTGAGGCCGGTAGGAAGAAGGTGGATGTTCCCACAGTCTTTACAACAGCTCCTGCTGTTTTAAAGGAGTTTAATAAGACTGAAAGGGCTGGCAAGTTAAAGGAGATGGGTGTAGTTGTAAGCTACATTTGCCCACTTATGTTTATGAATAATCCCCTTTGTGGCAAGATGCCTGTTATGACCTCTTCTAATAAACTTAGGACCTATACCAGCGCAAGATATTATACAGATAGGGAGATCTTAGAGCGCCTATCTGGGAAGGTGAGGAAGCAGTGAAGGAGTTTAAAGGTAGAGTAATAATTGGGGGCCAAGCTAGGGCAGAGGCTCTGGTATCTCCCCAGGGTTTTAATACGCTGGCTTCCTACCAGAAGAGTCTTATGTTTGGTGATAAAGAGGCCAAATGCTCAGACCAGAACAATCCGGATATCTTTGAGAAGGCTATGGCTGGAAAAGCCCTCTGTATGCCCCAGACCATTGGGTCCACAACTGGAGGCTTGGTCCTCTACTGTGCGGCTGCCCTTGATAGACAGCCTGCCTGTTTGCTGTTTTCAAAGCCCATTGACTCCCTTGCAGCAGCAGGTGCAATCCTGGCTGGTGTCTGGACTGATGTCAGTATGCCCACCATTGATAGGCTGGGCGATGAGTTTCTTGAGGCTGTTGAGACTGGAAGCATAATTAGAATAGAAGAGGATGGCCGGGTAATTATCGAGTAGGACAGTGACATTTTGGAAGACTTGAGTTTTCAGGTCTTCCTTTTTTTATTGGGATTTATAATGAGCTTGGAGGTGCATATGAATATCCCAATATCTCAAATACCCAGCTGGGAAAGGCCCAGGGAAAAACTTCAAGAACTGGGGGCTGAGGCCCTGAGTAATGCTGAGATTCTAGCAGTTCTTTTAGGCTCAGGGAGTAGATCTCATTCAGCGCTTGCTTTAGCACAAGAACTTATAAGTAGCCTGGATAAGGGGCTTCACCAACTAGAAGAGCTAACCCTAGTGGAGTTAATGAACTTTTCAGGAATAGGCCTGGCCAAGGCAGCCAGGATTCTCTGCGCCTTAGAGCTTGCAAGAAGGGTGGCTATGAACCCAGGGACTTCAATTAGCGTTTCTTCACCAGATGCTGTCTATAGTTACATGCTAGGAAAGATGGAGACCTATCAAAAGGAGGTCTTTATCTGCCTTCACCTGGATTCAAAAAATAACATCATATCTGAAGACGTGGTCAGCATTGGTACTTTAAACAGGTCTCTAGTCCATCCTAGGGAGGTTTTTAAGAAGGCCATTAAAAACGGTGCTGCTTCAATCCTAGTTGTCCACAACCATCCTTCGGGGGACCCAGGGCCCTCCCAGGAGGATAAACAAGTTACAAAAAGACTTAAGGAGGTGGGGGAGCTTATGGGGATTCCTCTTTTAGACCATATAATTATTGCCAGAGATAGAAGGTTTTCTTTTAGAGAGGAGGGGATTTTTTAATATCCAGATAGACTTCATTAGGGTATAATCAAATAGGTGAGGTAGATAAATGAAATTTAATGAACTATTAAAACGGGTGGAGAAACCAACCCGTTATTTAGGTGAAGAGAGGGGATCTGTAGTTAAGGATCCTAGTAATAAGGTTAATTTTCTTCTGGCCTTTCCTGATCGTTATGAGGTTGGAATGAGCCACCTAGGCATGCATATCCTATATGGCTTGGTTAATGACCAGGAGGAGTATCTGTGTGAGCGGGTCTTTGCACCGGCACCTGATATGGAGGCCTTTATAAGGGAGGGCCAGGCTGAGCTTTTTAGTTTAGAATCTAAAAGACCTATGAAGGACTTTGATATAGTCGGTTTTACCCTTCAGTATGAAATGAGCTTTCTAGGTGTACTTAGGATGCTGGAGCTTGGTGGCCTGGCCCTTAGAAGAGAAGAAAGGTTAGAGACTGATCCACCTATTATTGCTGGTGGACCAGCTGGCTTTAACCCTGAACCCATGAGTGGCTTTATTGACCTATTTCTTCTAGGAGATGGAGAGGAAGCCCTGCTTGAGATTTTGGAGCTTTGGGAGAAGACGGGTAATAAGGAAGACTTTTTAAGAGAAGCCCTTAAAATCAGAGGGGTCTATGTGCCTAAGTTTTATGAGCCTGTCTATGAGGGTGGAGTCTATATGGGTCTTAAAAAGTTAGTTGATGAGGCCCCCCTTCCAATAAAGAAGGCCTTGGTTAATGATCTGGACTCGGCTTATTTTCCAAAGACTATGATAGTTCCCTTTATGGATATAATCCACGATAGGGCTGTAATGGAAATCTTTAGGGGCTGCACCAAGGGCTGCAGGTTTTGCCAGGCTGGAATGATTTACAGGCCTCTTAGGGAGAGGAGTCTTAAGACCATTGTTAGGTCTATTGATAGTCTTCTTAAAGAGGGAGGCTATAATGAGGTGGGCCTTAGCTCCCTATCAACCCTGGACTATTCTGCTATTTATTCCCTGGTGGATGAACTGACCAGTAGCTATAGTGAAGATCATATTAGGTTTAGCCTGCCTTCACTAAGGCTCGATACCTTTTCAATAGAGGTTCTGGAGCTCTTAAAAGACCAGAGAAAGGGTTCTTTAACCTTTGCGCCCGAAGCAGGTAGTCAGAGGATGAGGGATGTAATAAATAAAAATGTAGGGGAGGAAGACCTCTTTAATACCATGGAAAAGATTTTTAAGGATGGCTATAAAAAGGTCAAGTTTTACTTTATGATGGGTCTACCTGGTGAGACCCTGGATGATGTTAGGGAAATTGCTGAGCTTACAAAAAAAGTGCTTGACCTATATAGGAAGCTTACAGGAAGGAGCGATCTTCATATAACTGTTTCTACCTCCTGCCTGGTACCCAAGCCCTTTACCCCCTTCCAGTGGATGGCTCAGGAGTCTATTGAGGATTTCGAGGAGAAGCAGCAGCTTCTAAGAAGCCTACTTAAGGGTAAAAACTTCAGGTATGACTATCACGATGCTTCTACCTCAGTGGCAGAGGGCCACCTCTGTAGAAGTGGCCGAGAGATGGTGGATTTACTTGAGTATATCTACATCAATAGTGACAAAACAAAGGCTGTAGATTATTTTGATGGTGGGCTTTGGCAGCAGGCCTTTGAACATTTTAGCAGGGACCTTAATGAGATGGCGGGCATTGAGACTGACCAGGTTCTTTTTTGGGACCATATAGATGTGGGGGTGAAAAAGACCTATCTAATGAAAGAGTGGCATAAAGCCCAGCAGGGACTTTTAACAGAGGATTGCCGCTGGGGTTGCCTTGGATGTGGAGTTAATCTTGCCCAGTTTGGAGGGGTCTGCAATGATTATTAGACTATGGATGGAAAAAACTGGCCCTATGATTTTTTTAAGCCATTTAGAACTGATGAAGACCCTTGAACGAAGTTTTTTGGCTGGAGGGGTCAAGCTGGTCCACTCCCAGGGTTATAATCCAAGGCCCCATATGAACTTTGCCCTACCACTAGCCGTAGGTGTGGCGGCAAAAAGTGTTATTTTGGAGCTAGAGCTTAGAGAGTCAAATGATTTTTCTAAAGTCAGTCTGCCTAGGGGGCTTAGGATAGTAGATTATAAAGAGGTTGAAAAGGGGCCCTTCCTTATGAGCAAGGTCCGCTCTGCCACCTACAAGATTGAGGGGGAGATAGAAAAACTTGCTAGGCTAGAAGGAAGTGAAGCTCTGAGTTATAAAAGGAAAAATAAAAGGGGGAGGATAAAAGAAAGGGATGCTAGAGACTTTATCCTTTCTTACGAAATAAAAGAAGACTATCTAGATCTGCATTTAAAGGCAGGTAGCCAGGCTAACCTAAAACCAGCTGAACTTTTAGAGGTTCTTTTAGGTGATAAAGATCTGGTCCACAGTTATGATATTACTCTTTTAGATGTTTTTGGTGAGAATATGGAGAGCCTATGGTAATTTCCTATGAAACCCCTTCTTTTAGAAGGCGTTTTAAACTTGATTCAGATGAGAAAATTTTAGAGTCTAGAAGTTACAGAAGGGACCTGGAAAGGGGCCAGGTTTATTTTGGCCGGGTTCTTGAGAAAGTTAAGGATCTGGGTTTTATTGTTGATTTAGGCAGCTTTAAGGGCCTGTGCCAGGAAGATTTGCTTCAGTGCCAGGAGAGCCTTTTTGAGATAGTAAAGTATCAAGAAGGTAAGTATCCCCTTATTACTAAAAATCCTGGCTTTGTTGGTCAGTCAATTATTCTAAGGGAAGGTGAAAACTCCTATTCAAAGGACCTACCAAAAAGCTATATAGGGCTTCTAAAGGGTCTAGAACTAACTGGAGTCTATTTTAGAAGTCAGGCTAGAAATCTTCCACTAAGAAGGGTTAGTGAGGAATATACACACCTTGTAGGCTTAAGAGATAGCTCCTATAGAGAGCTGGGTTTAGTCTATGAACCACCCTTTACTAAAGAAGGAGATAGTTTCTACTTTAGGGAACTGGAGTCCAGAATAGTTCATCTTTCAAAGGGTCTACTTGATAAAGATGACCTGAGGATTTATTTTGAAATGACCCGGGCTGGCCT
>LFTD01000034.1:13911-14318 GCA_001512625.1 Clostridiales bacterium DTU036
GTTATGATAGGCCCATCCTCTTCCCATACAGCTGGGGCAGTTAGACTTGCAAATATTTCTGCCATGATTTTTAATAGGAAGATTAAGAAGGTTGACTTTTATCTCCATGGCAGTTTTGCTAAGACCCATAAGGGCCATGGAACAGACCTGGCCTTAGTGGCTGGGGTTATGGGATTTTCTACCTTTGATAAGAGGATTATAGACTCCTTTGATATAGCAAAGAAGGAGGGAATTGATTTTTCTTTTCAGGAGAGGGATCTTGGTTATGTCCATCCCAATACTGTAAAGCTGGTTTTTAATGATAGTTTTTCTGTTACAGCCTCCAGCATAGGAGGGGGCAGAGTGGAGATAATTGATATTGATGGGACCCAGGTGCTACTAAGTGGGGACTATCCCACCCTAGTCAT
>LFTD01000121.1:0-6817 GCA_001512625.1 Clostridiales bacterium DTU036
GCTGCCCTTGAGCAAGAAAAAATTAAATTCACAGCCTGGGACATTGCCATAAGAGATGACTACCAGCCTATAATTATCGAAGGCAACTACAATAATCCTAGTACTACCTTTCATCAAATACCCGTCTATGAGGGCTACCGCCATGTATATGAGAGGTTACTAAGAGAGGCATAGTCACTTCAAGTTATTGGATTATATGGAGACCATAAAATAGTTAGTAAACTGCTGTTTTATGGTTTTTGTGTTATAATCCCTAAGAGAGGTTAAGTATGCGAAAGAATAAGTTTAAATTAGTTGCAGTAGACATTTTAATAATATTAGCCAGTTATTATACAGCATATTTGCTTAGATTTGATGGAAGAATTCCACCCCCACTTCTTATGGGGTTAGTTAAGCTGCTGCCTGTGCTTGTTCTTGTAAAACTTTTGGTATTTTCAGCTGGCAGTTTCTATAAGACCATATGGCGTTATGCAAGTATCCAGGAGATGACTAAGTTACTGGGATTTATAAGTCTTGCCAACATACTTTCAGTGGCTATTTTTTATTTTTCCAATATAAGGTTTCCCCGCTCTGCCATGCCAATCGTATTCATTCTTGATTTAGCTTTTATTTCAGGGGTAAGATTCTTTATAAGGATTTTTCGAAGTCAGGGTAAGCTAGGCTTTTCCAAGCAATCAAAAAGAATCATGATTGTTGGCGCTGGAGAGGCAGGTGTAATGGTTTTGAAGGAGTTAAGCAAAAACAAAAGGCTTGGTATAGAACCCATCTGCTTTGTAGATGATAATCCAGATAAAAAGAATCTTCTTATTCAAGGGGTTAAGGTTCTTGGGGGCAAGGAGGATATGTCTTCCCTTATTAATCAGTACGATATTGATGAAGTAATTATTGCTATGCCCTCAGTTTCTTCAGAGATAAGGCGGGAATATATAAAGATTGCAACACAACAAGGTATCCAGGTAAAGACAGTGCCTGGTGTTTATGAGATTTTGGGCGGAGATGTAGAACTAAACACTATTAGAAATGTTAAAATAGAGGATCTCCTTGGCCGTAATGAAGTTGAGCTTGATGAAAGTAAGATATTTGATTTTGTTAACGAAAAAGTGGTTCTTATAACTGGCGGTGGTGGATCCATTGGAAGTGAACTTGCAAGGCAGATTGCCAAGTATGGGCCTTCAAAGCTTGTTCTTTTAGATATGTATGAGAATAATCTTTATGACCTCCAAAATGAGCTCAAAAGAAAATACCCCGGCCTCAACCTCTACTGTTTAATTGAGTCAGTGCGTAACGAGGGTAGGATAGAAGCTGTTATGAAAAAACATCTACCTGAGATAGTCTTCCACGCAGCAGCTCATAAACATGTGCCACTAATGGAAGCAAGTCCCCATTCAGCCATTTTGAATAACGTATTTGGGACCTACAACATGGCCAGAATCTCCCATGATGTAGGTGTTAAGCGATTTGTCTTTATAAGTACTGACAAGGCTGTAAATCCCACAAATGTTATGGGAACTACAAAGAGGCTAGGAGAGATGATTATCCAGGCCTGGAACCAGTATTCAGATACTGAGTATGTAGCAGTCAGATTTGGCAATGTCCTAGGTTCTTCTGGCTCAGTTATTCCACTCTTTAAAAGGCAGATAGAAGAGGGAGGACCTATTACAGTTACTGACCCAGAGATTAATAGGTTTTTTATGACTATACCAGAAGCAGCTAAGCTGGTCCTTCAGGCTGGAAGTTTTGCTAAGGGAGGAGAAATTTTTATCCTAGATATGGGTGAACCCATCAAGATCTACGACTTGGCCAAGGATATGGTCAGGCTATCAGGTTTAGAGCTGGGTAAGGATATCGAAATAGTTTTTACAGGTCTTAGACCTGGAGAAAAACTATATGAAGAGCTTCTTCTGGATAAGAGCAGGGCATCTAAAACCAATCATGAGAAAATTTTTATTGAGCCAGAGGAAAAAATTGATTTAGATGAGTTAGAGGAGAAATTGAGGGTACTTTGGAAACTGGCTAAAGGCACTACCGATGGTAGTTTGATTTTAGAATTAAGAAAGATTGTTCCCACCTATACCCCAAATAGAGAAAATGATAAGATACAAGGCTCCGGCCAAAATTAATTTATATTTAGAAGTCTTAGGGAAAAGAGAGGATGGCTTTCATGAGCTTTTGATGCTTATGGAGGAGGTTCCTCTCTATGACTTTATTTACATAGAGAAAGATTATGGGATATCGGTAGAATGTGATATTATAAGGGGTGATAATATTGTTTTTAAGGCTGCCCAGCTTTATTTTGACTACTTTAAGCTGGAGGGTGGAGTTAGGATAAGGCTTGAAAAAAATATTCCTCTTAGTGCTGGCCTAGGTGGCGGCAGTAGCGATGCTGCTACAACCCTTATTGCCCTTAGAGACCTTTATGGTAGGGGCGGCGAAGAAGAACTTCATCAGCTGGCAACTGAGCTCGGCTCAGATGTTCCCTTTTTTCTAAAAAAAGGTCCCTGCATAGCCAGGGGTAGAGGAGAAATCCTGGAAGAAGTAGAAGGCCCCAGCCTAGGCTGGATTCTTTTAGTCAAGCCTGAGCTTGGCTTATCGGCAGGCCAGGTATATAAAAACCTTGATTTAAAAGAGAAGAGTAGCGGGGACTTTGAAGGCTTTTTACAAGCCTATAGGTCTTCGGATAACTTTATGGATTTTACTATTAATTCCCTGGAGGCACCAGCTTTCAAATTAGTCCCAGAACTAGAGGAAATAAAGAAATTACTGGGGGAAAACAGCCTGATGAGCGGATCTGGCACCACCTTCTTCAAGCTCTGTAAGAGCCAGGAAGAAGCTAAGGAACTAATAAAGAAATTACCCAAAAACTTATGGGTAGAAATATTGAAAGGTTAATATGAAAAAGAAAATAGCCCTAATTTTTGGTGGTAGAAGTGATGAGCATGAGGTATCTGTAGTAGGTGCCAGGGAGCTCATTAAGATAGATGAAGTAGTAGCTAGCTTTGATTTTGTGCTTATTGGAATAGACAAGGTCGGCAGGATGAAGCTACTAGAAGACTTTCCCCAGGAGAAAAGCCTGGACTTTGGCCAGGGCCCAAGAGTAGGTAGGGAAATAATAGAAGCTTTATATGAGGTAGATTATGCCTTCCCCCTCCTTCATGGCCCCTACGGTGAAGATGGTAAAATTCAGGGCTTTTTAGAGACCCTGGGAATAGAATATTTTGGCTGTGATGTTTTGACTTCTGCCCTTTTAATGGACAAGGATATGGCAAAGATAATAATGGAGTCAGCAGGTATTCCTGTTGTAGAGTGGGTAAGTCTAAGAAAAGGTGATGAGCTTCCCCTTATTGACTACCCCGCCTTTGTTAAGCCTGCTAATCTAGGCTCTAGTATAGGAGTCAGCAAGGTGAAAAATGTTTCTGAATTAAGAGAAGCCTTGGCCTCAGCCTTTAAATACGATAAAAAGGTCCTGGTTGAAAGAAGTATTGAGGGCAGGGAACTTGAGTGTTCACTTCTAGCGGGCCAGGTTTCAGGAGTAGGGGAAGTGGTACCAGCTGATGAGTTTTACACCTATGATGCCAAGTATCATGATGATAGGAGTCTAGTAATCCTACCAGCTGACATTCCAAAGGAAGTAGAAGAAAAGATTAAGGACTATACCAGACTTACTGGTAGGCTTTTTGATATAAAGGATATTTCCAGGGTAGACTTCTTTTATAGCAAGGATGGAGAAATCTATTTAAATGAAGTTAATACCATGCCTGGATTTACTCCTATAAGCATGTACACAAAGCTTTGGAAGGCCAAGGATGTATCTGTCAAGGAAATCCTGGACAGGTGGATAGAGGTATAAATTGAAGGACAAGGTTCTGATCCATATGGAAACCATCTTTGATAAGGGTGGAGACTTTGAGGATCGTATGGTGTTTTTTACTGAAGGTGAGATGGAAAAGTGCCCAGGTGGCTACTGCTATCATTATGATGAATCTAGTCTCCATCCCACCTCGGAAGAGCTTAGAGGCATGATGGAGATTGGCCAGGGTTACCTTACCAGGTCTATTAGTGGAGCTGATAGCTACATTATGCACTTTAAGGAAAATCATAGAGATGTTGTGGTTATGGAAAGTGAGTTTGGCCCTTTAAAACTTACTTTAATAACTGAAGAAATTAATAATAATCTAGTAGAAGGTATAGGCCAGGTTAAACTTAAGTACCAGGTTATCTTTGCCCAGTCTAATAAGATGATTAATGAGATTACCATTGATATAGAGAGGCCAAAGCAGTGAGACGCAGTGTCATAGGCATGATGATTCTACTGGCTCTTTCCAAGGTAACTGGCCTATTAAGAACTATTGTTATTAGTAGGGCCTATGGAGCAGGGGAGATAAGTGATATCTTTTTTGCCAGTGTTATGATACCCGGTGTTTTTTTAGGCATTGTCCTAGCTGGTATAAATACCTGCCTGGTGCCTGTGCTTACTATGGCAGAAAAAAATGGCGATAAGGATGAGTTCTTCAACCGCTTTATTAGCCTTATGCTGGTGATCAGTGGCCTTGTTATTGTTCTAATAATTAGTCTAGCCCACCCCCTGGCGGGGCTGGTTTCAAGCTTTAAAGGAGACAAGCTCTACTTAGTGGGTTACTATACTAAATTTACCAGTGTTATTGCAGGTCTTCAGATACTAACCTACACAATGGTGGGCTATCTCCAGCAGAATAATAGATACTTTATACCTGCTGCCATTGCCATACCCATGAACTTTATAAACATAATCGGCATTAGTATCTGGGGTTATAAGGGTTTAGGCTTTTTAATTGCTATAACCATAGTGGGCTATTTATCCCAACTAATCTGGGTTCTTATACCTTTTATTAAAGAAGGGTATGAGTACAAGTTTGATATAAGGCTTAAAGACGAGTACCTCAGTTATTTTTTGGTTTTAATAGGACCAATAATGCTGACAACCTCGGCTTCCCAGCTCAATCTAACAATTGATGCTAATCTGGCTTCTAGCCTAGATGCTGGGAGCCTGAGCCTGGTCAATTATTCAGGTCTAGTCTATGGCGTCTTCGTTTCAGTGCTGGCCATGAGTTTTTCCACAGTACTTTTTACCAAGCAATCAGATTTATTTATGGACAACGACCACTATGGGCTTTGCTGCGTTACCAGGGACAACCTATCTGTCCTTATGATGCTAATAATTCCACTTACTTTTGGAGTCCTTTTCTTAAGTAGAGAGATAATGGAGCTTCTCTATTATAGAGGAAGTATGACACTAAAGGATATAGATATTATGGGCTGGCTGCTCTTTATATATAGCCTAACCCTTGCTGGCTGGTCAATAAATGATGTCATGGGGAAGTTTCTCATATCTGTTGGAGAAAGTAGGAAAACCGTCCTACCCTCCCTACTAAATATTGGAACTAATATTATCCTCAACCTTATTTTCATTAGGTTTTGGGGAGTATATGGCCTGGCCCTAGCTTCCTCCATAGCCTCCTATGTGGCTGTGGCAGCAAGCATCGCTAGGACCAGGAGCTACTTTAAAGAAGTGAAGGTCAGTATCTTTACTATGTCTCTATTTAAGTATGTAGTTGCAGGGCTAAGTATGCTTTTAGTACTTTTTATTGTAAAGGCCCTTACAGCCATAGATCACCTGCCTTTACTGGTTTACATTTTAGTTGTTGCTTTAATAGGAATAGCCGTTTACTTTGCAGTGCTCCTTGCCCTTCAAACCAAGGAAGTCATTGATGTCAAACAGAGATTAGTTTTAAAAATAAAAGGAAATTAGGAGGAAGCAATGTCAAGGACAATTGAGTTTTTTAAAGAGATTACACAGATTCCCCGCTGTAGTGGGAATGAGAAAGCTATAAGTGATTATTTAGTGGCCTTTGCCCAAAAAAGAGGATTAAGTGTCCACCAGGATAAATCTTTAAACGTAATAATGAAAAAAGATGGCAGCCCAGGCAGGGAGAATGAGCCACCAGTTATCCTTCAAGGCCATATGGACATGGTTTGTGTCAGCCAGGCAGGCCTGGATTTTGACTTTATTAATGATCCCATTCCCATGTATGTAGAGGGGGACTGGATTAAGGCTAGGGGAACAACCCTTGGAGCTGACAATGGCATGGCTGTAGCCATGATTATGTCAATTTTTGATGATAATAGCCTCTCCCATCCGCCACTTGAAGCCCTCATCACCACTGATGAAGAGGTAGGGCTACTGGGTGCAGGGGCAGTGGATGGTAAGTTATTTAAGGGAAGGACCCTTATTAATCTGGACTCAGAGGAAGAGGGAATCTTCCTTTCCTCCTGCGCGGGAGGAGTCAGGGATAGGATTACTTTACCAGTAGAGTTTAAAGACAATGTTAAAAAGAACGCCTATGAACTAAGCCTCTATGGGCTTAAGGGCGGCCACTCTGGCATGGAAATAGACAAGGGTAGGGCCAATGCAATTAAGCTGATGGGCAGGCTCTTGGAAAGGTTAGGGGGGATTAGGCTAGTCTCCATTAATGGGGGAGAGAAAAACAATGCAATCCCAGCCACAGCCAGGGCCATAATAACAACCAATGAAGAAATAATGGGTGAAATTGAAAATAGCCTAAAAATCTTTAGAAGCGAATACGCCTCAGTAGATCCCGATATAAGTATTGATGTGAAAAAGGTGGATTTACCTGAAAAGGTAATGAGCCAGGCCTCAACTGAAAAGGTCATAGCCATGCTTTATGCTATACCCCATGGTGTTATTACTATGAGTGCTGATATGCCAGGTCTTGTAGAGTCATCTACAAATCTTGGAATAATAAGCAGTGACCAGGAAAAG
>LFTD01000121.1:6847-16111 GCA_001512625.1 Clostridiales bacterium DTU036
GGTGGTAAAAGCCAGGTAAGTAGTGATTATCCTGGGTGGAAGTTTGAAAAAGAAAGTAGGATAAGGGAGCTCTTCTTAGAAACTTATAAAGAGCTCTTTGGAAGTGAAGCCAAGGTTGAAGCTATTCATGCAGGCCTTGAGTGTGGTATTCTTCAAGAGCGTATTGGGAAGATGGATATGATAGCCCTTGGACCAAATATGCAGGGAGCCCATACACCAGAAGAGAAGGTTTCTCTATCTTCAGTTGATAGGGTCTATAGTCTGCTGGTCGAGGTATTAAAGAGAGTTTAGCCTAGTGGAATACACAGAGACTTCTGTGTATTTCCATTTGCAAATAAAGGCAGAGAGGTTTTTATGAGACTAAGTAAGAGTTATTTTTTCACCCTAAGAGAGGATGTTAGGGATGAAGAGTCAGTTAGCGGTAATTTATTAGTAAGGGCGGGGATGATAAAAAAGAGCTCAGGTGGCGTATATATGATGCTGCCCCTGGGTCTTAGGGTTAAAAATAAGATAGAAAACATAATCAGAGAAGAGATGGTTGCTGCAGGTAGTCAGGAGGTCTCCATGCCAGCCTTAATAGCCGAAGAGGTTTATATTAGCTCTGGCAGGAGGGAGGGTTTTGGTGATAGCATGTTTTCTCTTAGGGATAGGTTTAAAAGACCCTTTGTGCTTGGACCTACCCACGAAGAGCTCTTTGCAGCAGCAGCAGCAATGAAGATAAGTAGCTATAAGGACATGCCCTTTAATCTTTTCCAGTTCCAAGAGAAGTTCAGGGATGAGCCTAGGCCAAGATATGGTCTAATTAGAGTCAGAGAATTTACTATGAAGGATGCCTATAGCTTTGATAGAGATCTAGATGGACTTGATAAATCCTATCAGGCAATGTTTGATGCTTATAAGAGGTCCTTTGATAGAATGGGTATAGACTATGCTATAGTAAGGGCCGATACCGGAGTAATGGGAGGCCTACTTTCTGAAGAGTTCCAGGCTCTGAGCCCTATTGGCGAAGATATCTTGGTACTTGAGCCTTCTTCAGGCTACGCCTCCAACATTGAAGTTGCCGCTTGTATACCTAGTGGCCAGCCCTCTACTGAGGAGCACCTTAAAAAGGAAAAGATTCATACTCCTGGTGCTGCGACCATAGAAGAAGTAGCAGGATTTTTTGGCGAAAAGCCAGAGAAGTTCGTTAAGACCCTTATTTATAGCCTAGATGGAAAGCCCCATGCCCTGTTAGTAAGGGGGGACCATGAAGTCAATGAAGTGAAGATACAAAAACTTCTGGGAGTTTCAGAAATAGAAATGTCAGACCCAGAAACTGTTCTTGAAGTTACAGGAGCACAGGTAGGATTTGCTGGTCCTATAGGTCTTGATGTACCAGTAATCATGGACCAAGAAGTGGCTCTCCTAGCCAACTTTATTGTTGGGGCCAATGAAAAGGATTACCACTTTAAGAATGTAAATCTAGAAGACTTTAGAGTAGACCAGGTAGCAGATATAAGGTTAATCCAAGAAGGTGATATGTGCGAGAATGGCCAGGGTCCCGTAAAGTTTACCAGGGGCATTGAAATTGGCAACACCTTTAAGCTGGGAGACAAGTACTCCAAGGCCATGGATCTCTACTATAGTGATGAGAACAACAAGCAAATTCCCGTTATGATGGGCTCCTATGGGATAGGACCTGGCAGATGCATGGCAGCCCTTGTTGAGCAAAATCACAATGAACATGGTATCTTATGGCCTAAGCATTTGGCACCAATTCAAGTAGCTGTGGTAGTGGTTAATGTTAAAAATGAGGAGCAGCTAGAAGCGGGAGAAAGAATCTATGGTGAGCTCTTAAAAACGGGCCTAGATGTGGCTATTGATGATAGAAATGAGAGGGTGGGAGTTAAGTTTAACGACATGGAGCTAATAGGGGTCTATGCCAGAATTACCGTAGGAAGGGATATTTCCCAGGGTATGGTAGAACTTAAACTTTCTAATGAAGAGGACAAGCGTCTTGTGGCTGTGGACGAACTTCTTCCTCTTATTGAAGATATATTTAAGGGAGAAGAAGTTTGATGAAAGAAAAAAGAAAGACAAGTATAGCAGTTAAGGTTGGAAGGGTAATCTTTACCTTATTTATATTGGGGCTAGTGGGGATCTCAGTTGGACTTGAGTTCCTACCCAGCCTCAATACTGTTGCTGTTCCTAAAAATGATGAGGAGCTTGGTATAGTCAGAAAAGAAGATATAAATATGAGTGAAGAGCAGCTTGAGGCCTATAAAAGTCTTCAAAAGGGAATTCTGAATATACTGATAATTGGGGTTGATGAAGATGGTTACGACAGTGGTAGGAGTGATGTCATGATTATCGGCTCAATAGATAGCAATAAGAATAAGCTTAAATTGACTTCAGTCATGAGGGATACTCTATCCTATATACCTACTTCTCAGACCTATCAGAAATTAAACCACTCCTATATGGAGGGTGGGCCCCTTGAGACCATGAAGGCTATGAACAGAAACTTTGACCTAGATATGAAGGACTTTGTTGTCTTTGACTTTAATGCTGTCTCTACGGCAGTAGACTTAATTGGGGGCTATCCAGTTAATGTCTCTAGTGATGAAGCCTATGATATGAGTAGGTATGGTTACTATGAGGCGGGAGAACAGGTTTTAGATGGAGAAGGAGCTCTGCTCTATGTCAGAATCAGATATAATTCTGGAGGTGACCAGGGTAGGAACCAGAGACAAAGAGACCTTATTTTCTATATTATGGAATATGCTAAATCCATGGGAAAAAGAGAGCTGCTGGGTTTTGCCAAGGAAATGATGCCCTTAATCAGGACCTCCTACTCCCTAAGTGATGTAGAAAAACTTCTAGATATCTACGATGGAATGAAGGAAGGTTTAAAAACCGAGCAATACAGCTTCCCATTTGATTATGTGGGAGCAACCTTAAGCGATGGCCTTTGGTATGCAGTTCCAAACAATATGAGAGATAATGTAATAACCCTACAAAATACCATCTATGAAACACAAAGCTATGTGCCCAGCGTAATTGTCGACGATATCAGCAATTATATAGAAAATTACTCTGGAGTATATAAATACTAGAGTTTTAATAAAAGTATATATGTTGTGGTTGTAAACTATGGTAATTTACTAGATGTAGTAGTAGGTGAAAGGTCAATAAAACCACTGAAAATGCTGAAGATTTCAAAGACTTTACAGGTTTTAGGTCTTCGTGGTATACTCCTAGGAAGATAAGGAGGTCTATATGAAGAGATGGATTGCCGGGCTTTTAGCCATGGTCTTGGTCCTAACTTTATTCACACCGACTATGCTTACAGCCTTTGCTGAAAGCAATAATCAAAAGGGAAAAGTGAATTATTCAGCTGTCTACCTTAGGGATAATCCCTGGGGGACTGTACTTGATTTAATTAATCAGGGTACTACTGTAGAAGTGTATGGTAGTAAAAAGGACAGCGATGGCAATAGTTGGTATGAGGTCCAAGTTAATGGAAAAAAAGGTTATATGTACGCACAGTACATTGATCTAGAAAATTCAGGATCTAGTCAAGAGGAAAGCCTCAAAGGAACTGTCACAGTTACCTGGGATTTTGCTAGGGTCAGAACATCACCCTGGGGAACTATTCTAGGTCAACTAAGTAAAGGCAAGAGCGCTGAGGTGGTTGGTAGGACTAAGGATCGCGATGGAGCCTACTGGTATAAGGTTAAGTTCGATGGAAAAGAGGGCTATATGCATGGGGAGAATGTTTCCTATTCTTCTTCAACTTCCTCTACTACAACAACGGACAAGTCTGAATCTACCAGCAGCGTTAAGGATGAAAGTCTTAAGGGAAGTATAAAAGTAACCTGGGACTTTGCCAGGGTGAGAAAGACACCTTGGGGAACCATACTGGGTCAACTTAATTACAATCAAACTGCAGAGGTTGTTGGTAGAACTAAAGATAGTGATGGAGCTTACTGGTATAAGGTAAAGTATAACGGCCAGGAAGGTTACATGCATGAAGATAATATTACCTTTATTAAAAGCTCCAGTGCATCTACTAATAAAGATGAGACTATAAGCGGTTATGTTACTGTTACCTATACCTTTGCTAGGGTGAGACAGACACCCTGGGGAACGATCTTAGGTGAGCTTAGTAAAAATCAGACTGCTGAAGTCCTTGGTAAAACCAAGGATAGCGATGGAGCAACCTGGTATAAGGTTAAGTACAATGGCAAGGAAGGCTATATGCATGCTGAGAATCTAGCCTACTCTGCTAAGAAAGAAACTGTAAAAGATGAAAGCCTTGAGGGTTCAATTACTGTAACCTATAGCTTTGCCAGGGTGAGACAGACTCCCTGGGGGACTGTACTTGGCCAGTTAAATAAAGGCCAAAGCGCTGATGTGATTGGCAAAACCAAGGATAGCGATGGAGCTACCTGGTACAAGGTCAAATACAATGGCAAGGAAGGCTATATGCATGCTGAGAATGTAGCCTATTCTGCTAAAAAAGAAACCATAAAGGATGAGAGCCTAAATGGCAGCCTAACTGTTACCTACAGTTTTGCTAGGGTCAGACAAACACCCTGGGGAACCATTCTAGGCCAGTTAAGTAAAGGTCAGAGTGCTGAGGTAATTGGCAAAACCAAGGATAGCGATGGAGCTACCTGGTACAAGGTCAAATACAATGGCAAGGAAGGCTATATGCATTCTGAAAATGTGGCTCTTTCAAAACCCTTAGAAGTTGAAAAACTGACAGGAAACCTAAAAGTGACCTACACCTTTGCCAGAGTAAGAAAAACACCTTGGGGAACAGAACTAGGTCAGCTAAAGAAAAATGAAACTATTAGTGTAACTGGTAAAACCAAGGATAGTAGTGGAGATGTGTGGTATGAAGTAGACTATAAGGGCTCAAAGGGTTATATGCACTCTGAGAATGTTTCCTATAGTAAATCTTCCGCAGAGCCATCTAAGCCAGTATCTAAAGGAACTTTAAGGATTAATTACTCTGTACTTAATGTTAGAGAGCAGCCCACTACTTCATCAAAGATTGTAACTACTGTAACTGATTTATCAGTTTATAGTTATACTGATGAGGCTAAGGATTCTAGTGGAAGTATCTGGTATAAGATTGATAAGGGATGGGTCCATGGATCCTATGTAGATCTTGGTCAGCAAAAGGTTACTGACTTGAGTTTGATTTTATCTTCCTTAAACTATACTGGAAGTCCCATTGAGGTATCTGCTACTGCATTTGGTAGTAATAGGGTTCTTTATAAGTTTTCAATAAAAGAGGGGTCTACTTATACCGTATTAAGTGATTTCTCAGAGAAAAATTCTGCAGTATTTACACCAAAGTCTGCAGGAAGCTATACCATAAAAGTTGAAGCTAAGGATGTTAAGGCTTCTTCAGTTGAAAAGGTTTTTGAAGAGAGCTTTACTCTTAAAGAAAATGGCAGCAGTAATCACACTGTAACATATGCACAGTATGGTTCACTTGAAGCCTTTGCAAAAAACCAGGTTGGTAGTGCTGTGAGGTGGAAAAATGGCTACTGGGTTGAAGCCACCTATGAAGAAATTCTAGCAGAGATGGATCCCCAAAATGCCCTTACTTTTGACACCCCAACATCCAAGCCTGCTACAGTAGGTAAAGTAGTTATTACTGGAACTGTCAATGCACGCTCTGGAGCAGGTACCCATAATTCAAGTTATGGGCTAGCTTATCCAGGAGCTGAATATCAGGTTTACGGCGAGAGTGTCTACAATGGAGAGGTTTGGTACAAAATCAAATATTCTGGCAAGGATGCTTGGATTCATTCTGATTACGCAGTGGATGTGAATTCAGGAAAAACCCTGCCAACTCAAGATCTTGGTAACTTTGTAACGGTTTTAGCAAATGGAACAGCCTTAAGAGCTCAGGCTTCATCCAGCTCTAATACCCTGGTTTATCTTGCAGCTAAAAACACTTATATGATTCTTGGCAAGAGTGGTTCTTGGTTAAAGATTCAGCATAATGGACAGGAAGGCTGGGTTTTAAGTAGCCAGGTCATGGCAACAGAAGAAGTAAACATGGATATGTTTATGTTCCTAGATCTTAGAAGCAATACTGGTATTTCTGCAGAAGAATTAAATAAGGTTCTAAAAGGCAAGGGTATCCTAGAAGGGAAAGGAGCCGCCTTTGTGGAAGCTTCCAAACTCCACGACGTAAATGAGATTTATTTAGTCAGTCACGCCCTACTTGAAACTGGAAACGGTAAATCTGCCCTGGCTACTGGCCAAGTGGTAAATGGTGTAACCGTTTACAACATGTATGGCATTGGGGCCTATGATAGTAATCCAGTTACTCTAGGGGCTCAAACTGCCTATAATGAAGGGTGGACTACCCCTGAGAAGGCCATAATAAATGGTGCCAAGTGGATTTCAAGTAGTTATGTCCACAACGATCAGGGTCAATATACCCTCTATAAAATGAGATATAATTATCTTGAACCCACTCACCAGTATGCAACTGATATCTCTTGGGCCAAGTCTCAGACATCAAGAATCAAGGAACTTTATGGTCAGGTTACTGGCTATAGCTTAAGATTTGAAATACCAATTTATACAGATAGGTAGATTTAGACAAAAAATACAGCTTCTTTGCTAGAATTCAACAGCAAGGAAAATGGTGAGTCATATTAATTAAGCGATTCAAGGAGAGGCTTTCTCAGTGAATCGCTTCTTTTTATCTATTATAAGGTAAAAACTCTCAGCGCTAGCAATAATGATTTTGATTTATAGCAATAATATCTGGTTAATTTGGTTATTAACTAATATACTAGAGGTATTAAAAGAAAAATCAGGGAGTTATAAGTGAAGAAAATTATTAGTAGGTTAATTAACGCAGTAGCCCTGGCCATCAACATAGTTATAGTTACCCCTCTTATTCTTATTAATAAGAGGATTATTAAAGCGACTAATTTAAATGTTAAAAACTATGATAATCATAGTATTATGGTACTTGCTCCACATATAGATGACGATATAATAGGCTGTGGAGGCCTAATTTTAAAGCATCTAAGAAAGGGAGGCCAAGTAAGTATTGTTTATCTTACTAAAGGAGAGAAGAATAGGGAGCTGGCTGCAAGGGAAGCCATGGCAAAAGAAAGAAAGAAAGAGGCTTTTAGCGTTGCAAGCATGATAGGCCTTGATAGTTCCAAACTTTATTTTATAGGTGGAAGGGATGGACAACTTTTAGAGGCTTCTATTACAGATGAGTTAGAAGAAATTCTTGAGAAAGAAAGACCTCAGAGCATATTTCTACCAACCTATTTAGATACCCATATAGACCATTATGCTACTTCACTTATTTTGATGGAAATATATGCTAGGAAGCCCCAGCTTTTTCAGGAAGTAAAAATCTTGGAATATGAGGCACAAAGTCCTATAACCCCCTTTAACAGTAACCTTATGGTAGATATTTCAAGTGTAGGCTTAGAAAAATATAGACTTTTGGATTTATACAAGAGTCAGAAAATGAGCTTTAACTTTGTAAAGAATAAGGACCTTATAAATGGGCTTGCCTATGGTTTGGGAAAGAGGGCTGAGGCATTTATAAGGCATGAAGTGGTAGATTACTACAGAATCATATCTGAATTTGTAGAGCCAGACCATGGTAATTATCTGAGCCTTAGATCTCAACTAAGGGGCCAAAGTAACCACGCTCACCTCTTAATCAGCTACTATACAAGCTTGAAGTATAAGAAATACCAGGCCTAGTTTGGGGGATTATCCATGGAAACAAATCAAGATCTAAAGTATTAAATAATCTAGAGCTTGAGCTTAGTGAGGCTTAAATAGGGGACTTTATAGAGTCCATGCTGAGGTTTTCGGCTCTAGCTTTAATAGGACTGTTGTTAAAAACGAATTCCTAAAAACACATATGGACCTTACCTATTTGCACTAGTTTATGGTGGAAATCAGTGCATAGCCTATAGGGTTCTTTGACGTAATAATCTAAAGGAGAAGTCCCACCAACCATGTGATACAGCAGTAAAAGTCTTATAAGTCCAGGGGAATTTTAAGAAATATGAATTTGCAGAGCCTAGAGGTTATAGGCCAGGAAACATGGATTTTTAATTTTTCCAATGATAACTCCCTACCGGGAAACCTGAAAATGCGCTGGCAATATAGAAACTATTATTTAGTCAAAAAAATCCGCTTTATGCTCTATGTGGCGATGGGTAGAATAGGCAAAGAAGACAGAAGGATGTTAAAAAAGGTATTTTTCCCCCTAATCTTTCAATATACAAAAAAGGAAAGTTTACAAGAACTATAGCTACTGCATATAGAAATATTCCCCGTGATGAAGAGATACCACTTTATAAGTTGGACACTTTTTTGATTATTATGCACTAACAGCGCCAGCAGAGGCTTAGGTCAGGGCCAGCAGTACTCTGCCACAGCTCTACCAGAATTTCTTTTAGCTCCACCTATTTTCTAGCTTTAGCTAGGTAGAGAAAAACTAATATTTTGCTGCGGGGTTCTATTCATTATGGATTTAGTATTGAGCTATTACCCAACCTATCGAGCCTATCATCCCAAGTGACCATATACAAACAATTGCTGTGTTGATACATTACACCAACTGTAGTTTTCAAGTTTAGAGATGAATCTAGGCTCCTTGGAAGCAACTTATTATAAGCCATTCTTTCATTACTATAGTTAGTGCTTGATCTACTAATTATAAGCACTTTAATTCCTTATAGCGGAATGATTAGTTTTAGTATCTCGGCAATTAGATCAGGAGATTAGAGAGCTTTCATTAGGTGGAGCTATTAGTGCCACTGAATTATGATTGATCAAGATTATTGCCCCAAAAACTCAGTAGAGCTGCAACTGATTCCAGTGGAGCCATACTGCGTATTACCGGAGCCCTCACTGAGAAATAATCACTTTTTTAATTAGCTGGGGGCTTTAGGCTAATAAGTTCATATAGAAGCTAGAAATCCAATTAGTATAACTAGGTGCATACAATATTAAAAGGCAGGTCTTTTCACTTTAGAGAAGAAGTGCCTTTTTATTATGGATAAATAGCATTCTTCATTTAGTTGAGGAGAGTTTGACTTTGTCTTTAAGCAGCCTTCTAATCAGCTTAGATGTTTACTGGGAACCACGGTCAGTATGAAAGTAAAGCCCTTCAGGTAAGTCGTGTCTAGCTACTGCAAGCCTTATTGCCTTTTCAACAAGCTCAGCCTTCATATTTGGTCCCTGGGATGTGCCTAGGACCTCTTT
>LFTD01000041.1 GCA_001512625.1 Clostridiales bacterium DTU036
GCTTGACCAGTTTCAATTGCACTACCAAACTTGGAGTCAACCTTGCCTGTAGATATAGCCTCATAGGTATGGCAATCAATTCCAGGGGTCAGGCGGAGTAGGACTTTTTGCCTAATACCTCGTTTACTGGCCTCTACTTCAATGGCTTTTATTTCTTCAATATTATCAGCTACAAAATACCCTATGCCATTGTCTATGGCATATCTGATATCCTCATCTGTTTTATTATTGCTGTGAAAGTAGGCACGACTTATATCATAACCAGCTAGTAGAGCTGTGTAGATTTCACCTGAAGATACAACATCAATGCCTATATTCTCTTCCTTCATTATCTCGTAAATACGCTTAAAAGAAATGGACTTACTGGCAAAAAGTGGAAAGCCCTTGCCTCCCAAATGCTTATTAAAGGCATTGACATAGGCGCGAATATTTTTGCGGATTCTATCTTCATCTATTAAATATAGTGGTGTGCCATATCGACTAGCCAGCTCTACAGTATCCTGACCAGCAAAATGTAGATGGCCATTATCAGCGATTGTAATATTTTCGCAAATCATAGATTTTCATCCTTTCTATGTTGCTATGCAACTTACA
>LFTD01000093.1 GCA_001512625.1 Clostridiales bacterium DTU036
ATGGATAAGAAAATTTTATTTAGTCTAAGGGGTGTCAAAAAATACTTCCCCCTTAAAAAAGAATCCATGTTCTCCGGTGAACAACTTTATGTTAGGGCCAATGAAGATATCAATATTGATATTTATGAGGGGGAAACTCTAGGATTAGTTGGAGAGTCGGGATGTGGTAAGTCCACTTTAGGTAGGACTCTACTCCAGCTCTATCCAGCCACCGAGGGTGAGATTCTCTACTATGGAAAAGATCCAGAAGGAAAGAACCCTGTTGACCTGACCAAGCTAAACAAGGAAGAAATTAGACATCTTAGGAAGGACCTTCAATTAATCTTCCAGGATCCCTACTCATCCCTAAATCCAAGGATGACTGTAGGTCAGATTATTTCTGAAGGCCTTAGGGCCCATAAAATCTTCACCAAGCATGATGAAGTCAGCCAGGCCTATACACTTGAAGTTATGGACCAGTGCGGACTTGCTCCCTACTTTGTCCACCGCTATCCCCACCAGTTTTCCGGTGGCCAGCGCCAAAGAATAGGGATTGCTAGAAGTGTTGCACTAAAGCCCAAGTTTATAGTGGCCGACGAGCCAGTTTCTGCCCTGGACGTTTCCATCCAGTCTCAGATTATAAACCTGCTACTGGACCTTAAGAGGGAAGAAAACCTGACCTATCTCTTTATATCCCATGACCTGTCGGTTATTAAGTATATAAGTGATAGGGTGGGGGTAATGTATCTTGGTAACATTGTAGAGCTTACAGAAACTCAGAAGCTTTATGATAATCCTTTACACCCCTATACAGAAGCCCTTTTAGAGGCTATTCCCACCACCGATGTGGAGCATAAAAAACAGATTAAAATTTTGGAAGGGGATATCCCCAGTCCAATAAATCCTCCTCCTGGATGTAAGTTCCATACCAGATGCCGCTATGCTACTGATATCTGCAAGGAAGTTGTACCTGAGATGAGGGAATTAGAACCAGGTCACTTCGTGGCCTGCCACCATCCGCTAGGAGTTTAGAATGTTTTATAGAGATAGAATAGAGAAGATTTTTGAGCTAAAAAGTCAGCAAAATAAAGACGACTCAGAAGGAAAAATTGAGGATTTAGACAGTTATAAGGACCAAGTCTACCTTGAAAAAGGCGACCTTTTGTCCATGATTCTAGGTGCCTACTATACCTTCCTACCTATCTTCATAGTGCTTTTTATTATTCTCTATCTAACTCGGCCCTGGCAGTAGAATTAAGCCTTCCTCATCGGGAGGCTTTTTTCGTGTTTGAGTTTTGCAAATAGTTTGTTATAATTAAATCAAAGAGACTAGTAAAGGAGGTTTGGATGGAATTTAAATTTCTTAAATGGCAGGTAGAGGGACCGGTTGGGACACTGACCATTAACAGTCCAGATACTCTAAACGCTTTAAGCGGTGATATTTTGGAGGAGATGGAGGTCTGGGTTAAGGGACCAGCCAGAGATGAAAGTCTCAGATGTATACTTATTACTGGCGAAGGCAGGGCTTTTGTTGCCGGAGCCAACATAGCAGAGATGTCAAAACTTGATGTGGAAGGAGCT
>LFTD01000050.1:0-4020 GCA_001512625.1 Clostridiales bacterium DTU036
TTTTTATATTCTCCAAGTGTTACTTCAGGCAGTAGGGCTACAACTGCATTTAGAACAATGCCCTCTTCTTTATCTAAGGACTCCATTGAAAAATAGGGCTGGGCCACTGGTGTTAGTTCAAGCTCCTCAATGCTTCTGTCATAGAGCTCTGGAATCATCATGTTAAGGGCCTCATCATAGAAGATATCCTCTCCATAGTGGCGCTCAATAAGGGTTCTTGGAGCCTTGCCCTTCCTAAAGCCAGGAATAGTAAATCTATTTTTATCCTTCTTATAGGCCTTGTCTAAAAAAGGTACAAAATCTTCAAAATCAATCTTATACTCTATAGTAGCTTCATTACTTTCTCTTTTTATCTCTTTAAATTCCATTTTTCTTCCCTCCTGATTTTTACCAAGGATAATTCTATTATAATTTACCCCTTTTTTCAATCTTTATCTGCTTATTTAGTGTTTTTTGCAAGAATCATGGCCTTATTTATAGTTTCATAGCTAAAACCCCTGCCAAGTAGGAAGTTTTTACGCTTAACCTCCTCTTTATAATCCAACTCGTCCCAAAAACTGTATTTTTTTAAGAGCAGTCTAGCTGCGTCTTCAGGATCCTCTTCCATATAAATCTGAGCTATGACACTTGAAGTAAGCCCTCTGTTTTTTAGTCTCTCTGCTATGGCGTAGCTGCCCCTTTTATGGCGCTCCTCCTCATAGTAGCTTCTGCCATAATGAAGATCATTTATCAGGCCCATCTCTTCTAAAAATTCCAGGACCTCTTCTGCGCACTTAGAGAAATTCCTCTTTTCTAAATAATCCCGCAACTGTTTTTTTGTCCTAAGGCCTCTAGATAGATAGTTCTCTGTGCGCTCAAGGGCAGAGTAGTAACAGGAACGGTAAAGAAGAGCATCAAGATCCACCTCTTCACCTTCCCCAGGACTAAACTCCAGAAAGGCCTTGGTGTGGATTAGATACTCTTCTCCATCAAGCCTGATTTTTACACCCTTACTTGTCCACTCAACTTTTTCTACCACTAAAACATCCCTATAATCATGGGAACTACTAAGACCAGTACCAAAAATATCACTAAAACTTTTGCTACTAGTTCCTTTTGCTTTTTATTCATCCTTCTTCTCCTATTCCCTATGAAGATCAGCAAACTTGGTATGCTGACCTAGCCAGGCTAATTTAACCACTCCAGTTTCACCATTTCTTTGTTTGGCTATATTTATTTCACTTATGTTCTTAAATTCAGTATCTTTATTATAATAGTCTTCTCTATAAATAAACATAACAAGGTCAGCATCCTGCTCAATGGCTCCTGACTCCCTTAGGTCAGATAAAAGCGGCCTTTTGTCACCTCTAGTTTCAGGGGATCTGGAGAGCTGAGACAAGGCTAGAACAGGGCAGTCAAACTCCTTGGCCAGGGCTTTAAGGCCCCTGGAAATGCCAGAAATTTCCACCTGGCGATTCTCCCCTCCTCCACCATCCATAAGCTGGAGGTAGTCCACCACAACCAGGTCCACTGGTCCATGCTCCGCCTCATGGCGCCTGAGTTTACTTCTCATCTGGGCAATACTAATACCCGGTGTATCATCTATATATAAGGGGGCTTCGGATAGGTTTCCCATGCCCCTAACAAACTTTCTAGTTTCATCGGGGCTAAGAGTTCCCTTTAAAATATTGGAAAGATTAATCAGGTACTCAGAAGCCACCAGCCTAAATACCAGGGATAGGGTCCCCATCTCCAAGCTAAATACACAGACATTTTTATTATCATGGATAGCAGCATGCTGGGCCATATTGAGGGCTAGGGCAGATTTACCCATAGAGGGCCTGGCTGCTACTAAAACCAGTTCTCCTTTTTGAAGGCCATTGGTCTTAAGATCTAGCTCAATAAAACCAGTAGAAAGTCCCCTCATACCACCGGGATTTGCACTGGCCTCCTCTATATGCTCCATCATCTCAGCTAGACCCGCCCCTACATGGACCAGGCCCTTATGGGCATTCTCGTCGGATAGGCTAAAAATCTTTTTTTCAGCCTCCTCCAGAACATCCAAATCCTTAGATGTATCCTTGGTGAATTCAATAATTTCCTGAGCCGCGGAAATCAGTTTTCTTCTCTGGCTTTTCTTTTTTATTGTTTCAATATAATCAGGGGCATTTTTTGGATTAATTGCTTGGCTACCAAGATCAATCAGGTAGTCCATACCCCCAACTCTAATAAAGCTGCCCTTATCCTCAAGGTAGTCCCTGAGTATAGTGGTATCAATGTTGTCTTTATCTTGAGCCAGCTCATAGAGGGCTTTAAAGATAATGCCATTGGCTTCATCATAAAAGTCATAGGCAGCCAGCTGCTCAATACCATGGCTTAGGGCCTGCCTGTCTAAAAGCATGCAGCCTAAAAGAGATTTTTCTACATCTGTGGAACTTGGCAGTTTCACTAGTCTTCTCCCACTAGGCTGAGCCTGACCTTAGCTATAACCTGAGGATGCAGCTTTATCTCCACCTCATGCTGGCCAAGGGTCTTTAGGGGCTGATTAAGTAAAATACCCTTTTTATTAACTTTATAGCCTAACTTTTCAAGCCCTTCAGCAATATCCATGCTGGTTACAGAACCAAAAATCCTGCCAGCATCCCCTGCCTTGACCTTAATTTGAGGGTTCTCTTTTTCCAGTCTTTCCTTAAGCGCCTGAGCCTCAGCTAAGGCCTCTGCATCTCTTTTTTCCTTGGCCTTGTTCTGGTGATCTAACTCCCTTATATTTGAGCTAGTAGCCTCAGTGGCCAGTCCCCTAGGAAGGAGGTAATTTCTAGCATAGCCATCCTTGGCATCAATTAGCTCTCCTCTTTTCCCTATTCCTTTTACATCCTTCAATAAAATAACCTTCATATGTTATCCCTCCAAAGTCTCATTAATCTTCTCAAGTAGAAGCTCCTTGGCCTCTTCAAGTCCAATATCTTCTAGCTGGGCTCCAGCAGTTTCCCTATGTCCTCCGCCACCTAGTTTTTCTAAGATAACCTGGACATTTACCTTACCTGTGGATCTGGCAGAAATATATATCTTACCCTGGCCATCTTCACCTAGTACAAAGGAGGTATGGATACCCCTAATATCTATTAGCTCATCAGCTCCCTGGCTGATTATGGTCTTAATGTTATCACTGGCCTCCACGCTTTGGGATATGGCCATACCACCTTCTAAAATAGTGGCAGAACTTACGATGTTACTCTTAATTACCGATTCAATCAGATCCTCTTTAAAGAGCTCCCTTACCAGTCTAGTATCTGCCCCCTTCCTTCTTAAAAAGGAAGCGGCATCAAAGGTCCTGACCCCAGTGTTAAAAACAAAGTTCTTGGTGTCAAGAATAATTCCACTTAGAAGGGCCGAAGCCTCTAGTGGTTCTAGGGTCACTTCATTTGTAATGTACTGGATTATTTCAGTCACCATTTCAGAGGCACTGGAGGCGTAGGGCTCCTGGTAGAGCAGGGCAGTATCCTCAACAATCTCAGCCCCCCTCCTATGGTGGTCAATCACCACTACTCTTTCAAAAAGTGATATTATTTCTGGCGCTTCAGTAAAGTTTGGCCTATGGGTGTCTACAATAATAAGTAGATCCTTGCTATGGCTCCTGGCCCCAGTGACATCGGCTCCTGTTACAAAGCGGTAAAGCCTCTTATCCTTAAATAAATCATAAAGGCCTTGGATAGCATCGTTGGGTTTATTAAGAACCATGTAGGCAGGAACATCCAGGTTAAGGCAGCAGCGGTACATACCTATGGCTGAGGCAAAGGAGTCCATATCTCCATAATTATGCCCCATGATGTAGACTCTCTCACTTTCCTTAATAAGGCCAGCTAGCCCTTGAGCCACGACCCGGCTCTTGACCCGGCTCTTTCTTTCTATGTTCTTGCTTCCGCCACCATAGAATTCATAGTTACCATTTTTTCTTATAACAACCTGGTCCCCACCCCTACCAAGGGCAAGTTCCAGAGCCTTTTGACTCCCCTGGTCTCTGTCAGTAAAGCTTTCTCCATC
>LFTD01000050.1:4065-35622 GCA_001512625.1 Clostridiales bacterium DTU036
CGGTTCTCTACTAGGACTACATACTCATCCTCATCTATTTTATGAAGGATTCCCTTATGCTTATTAGCCCAGTTTCTTAGCTCACTACTAATGGCAGAAATAAGAAAGGGAAGTCTTTCATCGGGGGTCTCGCTAACCACCTCATCATAATTATCCAGCTGGATATAAATAACCAGGGGCCTTTCATCAGCGTAGTCTTGCTTGAGCTTAGAAAAATCACTATCATCATACCAATAAAGAGAATAAACATCCTCTCCCATGGCCTGGGTCATGGAACGAAAAACCCTATAATGTCTATCACCTAAAGGCTGATTAAAGAAGGGATTTCCTTCAATTAAGCTCTGCCAGTTCCAGGGAGGAAAAATCTCCTCTACATTTTTGCCTATTAGGCCCCCTTCTCTTTCCAGGACCTCTTTAAATTTACTATTATGCCAAAGTATCTTGCCTTCTTTTTCAACCAGTAGAATGGGTAGGGGCATACTTAAATAGGCCGACCTATGGCCTTCTTCAACAGTAAGCCTCATTTCCTCAACCATGTCCTCCCACTGCTGTCTACTGTGGAGTTGGAAATAAATGTTATAGGTAAGCACTATTAAAAAGAGTCCAAGTGCCACATAACCAAGATCCCTGTAGCCAAAAAAGATAAAGCTAATTATCAGGGCTAATAGGCTTAAATAGACCCAAGAGTTTCTCCTATAAATCTCTATTATTGTCTTTTTTTCCTTCATCCAATTTTCTCCAGTTTTCTAAAGTCTTTAACCTGGTCCAAGAGGCCCATAAAGGCCAAAATAAATTGTACTGGGGGCATAAAAAATGAAAGACCTACTAGAAAGTAAAGCCTAAATCTTCCCTTGCTCCTACTCTTAATGCTATAAACCAAAAGACTGAGTCCCTGAATAAAAAACAAGGATATCAGTATCAAGCTCAGGGTTACCAGGGCCACCTCCATGGGCATATCGCTCAAATAGCTTCCCAGGGCTGTAATGGCATAGAGCTGGACTAGCTGGAGAAGACCCAGCCCCCTTAGCCTAAAAAATTCAAAAGTAAATCTACCAGTTCTTCTTAGTCCCCTTATACCTAAAATCTTATTAAAAAGCCAGACCACCAAAAGATTTATACTAAGAGCTACTATAAAGATAATACTAAGGCCATACTGAGTAATGACTTCCCTGACAATCTTAATAGTTTCAGGGTCAAAGCTTTGGGTTTTCATCTGACTAATATAGCCATCCATAATCTGCTCTAGGCCATTGATGCCTGTAAGCCTATACTGTAAAAACAGGACCAGGAGCATGGTGGCAAAAAGCACCGCCAGGCTGGGAAAGAATATCATTTCCGGTGTCTGCCTTCTATGGAAGCTAATACCCAAAACTAGGCCATGTATAGCTAGTAAAATTATCTCCAAAAGCCCTAGTGAAGGCCCATAGGCTATTAATGCTATAAAGCACATTATTATAAAACTCGGTATTAGGTAGGCAGGCTTTTCAAGATTGGCTGCCCCATAGGCGTAAATCAAACTAATTCCATATATAAAGTAAGATGGTATTAGACCTGAAAAAGCCCCTGCAATAATTAATAGAGCCAGGCCTGCACTGGCCAGACCATAGCGATAGTTTTTCATCATCTTCCTCTTCTAGCATAGGTTGTAAGTAGATCTTGTTTTAAGTCCCAAAGGTCTTTAGACAAGTCCACAAAATACCTATGAGGGTTTTTTATCCTTCGAACTCCACCCCAGAGTCTTGCTTCCTCAGCTTCTCTGTAGGCTCTTATTTCATGAATGGTCTTACCTGGATAGACACACTTACCATTTTCAAAGATAGGTACTAAAAGCTTCTTCAAAGTAAAATTCTCTACCTTGGTCTTCTTCCAAGTATAAGTAGGATCAAAGAGTATTAGAGGCTTATCAGTATCTATTACCTCTCCTCTTAGTGTTATTAGGTCAGCCAAAGCCTTTTCATTTACCCCATCATAGATTCTATAGAGTTCTTTAAAGCCAGGGGTTGTAATCTTTTCAACATTTTCAGAAATCTTTATCTTGGCTTCAATCTTCCCGTTATTCTCAAGGGCTACAAGTTTATAGACCCCTCCAAGTACTGCGTCACTAGAGGATGTAATCAGCCTTTCTCCCACTCCATAAAAGTCAATGGCAGCATCCTGGTCCCTCAGGTCTTGAAGGGTAAGCTCACTGACTGAATTACTGGCCATAATCTTTACATCTTCATAGCCTGCAGCATCCAGTAGTTTTCTAGCTTCTTTTGAGAGGTAGGCCAGGTCCCCGCTATCTAGGCGGATTGAAAGGGGCCTAAAGCCTCTAGGAATAATTTCTTCATCAAAAATCTTTATAGCATTGGGCACGCCGCTCTTTAGTGTGTTATAGGTGTCTACTAGGAAGGAGGCCTTGTCAGGGTAACTCCTTGCATAGGCTCTAAAAGCCTCTAACTCATCATCAAAAAGTTGAATCCAGCTATGGGCCATGGTTCCAAAAACTGGGATATCAAAGTCCCTACCTGATATAAGGTTACTGGTCCCAATACAGCCTCCAATATAAGCAGCTCTAGCTCCCATGTAGGCTCCATCCCTGCCCTGGGCCCTCCTGGCCCCAAACTCAATAATAGCCTTGTCCTGGGCAGCCCTGCACATCCTATTAGCCTTGGTGGCTATAAGAGTCTGATGATTTATAGTAACAAGTAGAGCGGTCTCAATTAATTGGGCCTCGATAATAGGAGCTCTTACCACTACTAGTGGCTCCCCAGGAAAAACAGGGGTCCCTTCCTCCACTGCCCAGATATCTCCTGTAAACTTAAAGTGCCTAATATAATCTAAAAAATCCTCATTTGTAATCCCTACACTCTTGAGGTAGCTAATATCTTCCTCAGTAAAATGCAAATTATTCATGTAGTCTATAAGCTGGGCTAGGCCAGCAGCCACTGCAAAGCCTCCATCGTCTGGGGTCTTTCTAAAGAACATATCAAAGTAAACTATTGTATCCTGGTAACCATTCTCAAAATAGCCCATACTCATAGTCATTTCATAGAGATCCATCAGCATACTATAATTGTCTTTTAACATAATTATCCAACCTTTTCCTTCCCCTATAGTTATCTAAATAATTATACCACAGAAACCAGGCTCCTGCTCAAAGCCATAAGAGAGGATTAAATTGATTATTTCCTTTATTTTTGTTATGCTTTTTTTGGAGGTTTTTATGACTAGAATATTCGACGCCCACTTTGACTTTTTAAGTGAAATTACTAGCCAAAGAAATATGGGAAATACAAAAGTGTTTGAAAAAGATTTCTATCCTAACCTGAAAAAGGGAGGCATTAAGTTTATTGTTGCCTCTATCTACCTACAAGACCACCTACTGCGTAACCCCTTCTACCACGCCATGGAGCAAATTGGCTACCTACATGAAGAGCTAAGAGAGAGCCCAGAGCTAATAAGCCTAATTAGGACCAAAGAAGATTTGGAAAGCTGCCTGGCTTCAGACAAGATAGGCATTATCCTCTCCTTTGAAGGGACCGAGCCCCTGCTTAAACCCCAAGACCTCTACACCTTCTATGAACTGGGTGTTAGGCTAATGGGCCTAACCTGGAGCAGAAGGAACATCTATGCGGATGGCTGCGACTTCACAGAAGGCCTAAAAAAAGGAGGCCTTTCAAAAAAAGGCTTTGAGCTTATCGATGTAGCAAAGAAGCTGGGGGTTATAATTGATATCTCCCACCTCAGTGATGAGGGACTAGAGGATCTGTTAGAGCTAGATATACCTCTAATAGCCTCCCATAGTAATGCCTATAGCCTAACCCCTACTCCAAGAAATTTAAAGGATAGGTATCTTGATAAGTTAAGCAAAAAGGACTTCTTTTTAGGAGTAAATGGAGCCCAATTCATAATAACCAGGGATGGAAAAAGTTCATCTCCCGAAGACTACAGGGCCCATACCAAATATCTAGTAAACAAACTGGGGCCAGATAAGGTTGGCTTTGGACTGGACCTTTGCGATTGCCTTAATGTCTTTTCTTCTCCAAATGCAGTGCCCACAGATGTAATAGGGGATCATAGCCAGGCCCAGGAGCTCATAGAGTGCTTGGAAGAAGAGTTTGAACCAGCTCTTGTAGAAAAGCTTGCTCTAACCAATCTCTATGATTTTTTGAAAAAACATTTACCTTAGAAAAAAACCTCGGTTAATCCGAGGTTTTAGTCTGCATATGGCATTAGTGCAACTGCACGGGCACGCTTAACAGCTAGAGCTACTTTGCGCTGATGCTTGGCACAGGCGCCAGTTACACGACGGGGAAGAATCTTTCCACGGTCTGAAACATAGCGTTGTAGTGTTCTTACATCTTTATAATCAATTTCATCGATTTTATTGGTGCAGAAGTAGCATACCTTTTTTTTCCTTGGTCTAAAAGCCATTATTCCTCCTAAAATGGTATGTCTTCATCGTCTACCACTGGAAAGTCAGAGTCCATCTCTTGACTACCGCCAAAGGAGGATTCCTCCTCATAGCTATCCTGGCTTCTTCCTGGACTTCCTAAAAATTCCACCTGGTTGGCGACGATATCAGTTGAATATCTGTTGTTTCCATCCCTGTCCGTATACTGTTCAATCTGGATGGATCCGTTGACGGCACATTGGGAACCTTTTTTCAAATACTTGGCCACGGCCTCGGCTTGTTTTCCCCAGACTACTATTCTAAAAAAGTCAGTCTTCTTTTCCTTGGAAAAGGGTCGATCAACAGCCAAACGGAAATTAGTAACAGCCCTTCCTGTACTTGCAGCAAAACGTAATTCGGGATCTGCAGTTAATCTTCCAATTAGTATTACTTGGTTCATGGCTCCTCCTTATGCGTCTTTTCTAATAATGTTATAACGGATTACATTATCATTGATTTTGTAGTTACGTTCAAGTTCTGATGGTAGATCTGCACTAGCTTCAAAATTGATTAGATAGTAGTAGCCTTCAGTAAGCTTTTCTATCTCATAAGCTAGTCTTTTAATACCCCAGTCATCAACAGATTCTACATTACCATCTTGTCCGATAATACCGGTGAAGCGCTCGAGTAGACTTTTTCTAGCTTCTTCTTCCATATCAGGACGAAGTACTAGGATGCTTTCGTATTTATTCATGTTTTTACCTCCCTTTGGTCTTCTGGCCCCCTAAGAAAAGGGAGCAGAGAGCTGCTGCGCTTTACATTGTATCACGCTGCCAAGCTGGATACAAGAAGTATTTTTCTTTATTCCCTCTTAAAATCCAGCATTCTCCAAACTCTTAGGTTAACTTCTGATATGCCACTGCCGCAGTAGAGGCAGTACTTGTCTCCAAGGTTTTTAACAGGTGCTCCACAGTTTGGGCAGTTAAGGCCTATAGCATCCCTATCCTTAACTAGGTTGGGGTCCTGGACGTAGAGGTAATAGAGCCTATAGACCGCCTGGGTCAGATAATCCTTATCTCCCTCTACTACCAATCCATCTCTGCTTGTATAGATTATTCCCTCTAGGGCACTTTGCAGGGTAATCCAGACCTGACCCTTGTCCTTTTTATAATCGCTTACCACGGTCTTATGAATTCTTATATCCTTAAAAACCATGTCAGTCTTATTATCTCTTAGTTCCTGGATTTGTGTAAGGATTTTCCCATGGATTTCCTTATCGGAATCCTCAGATAATAAACCTATATCCTTGGAGGCCAGAGCTCTAAATGAGCTAAGCAGAATTCTTTCTGCCCTAGCCTTAAGTTCTTCAACATTAAGGCCAGGAAAATCACTCCTTATCCTAGGCAGTAGAACCGGTTCCATTGAATTTAGACTTTTTGGTCTAAGTGAATTTTCTAGTCTCTGATTCTTTAAACCCTCTACTAGGTTAACTACACCAAATATTTCTCTGGAGAATTTTCTTATCCTAAAGTAGCCATAGACTATTAGAAGCAAGATAATAAGCGAAGGGACAAACCATATGTACTTCATTCTGACCTCCTAGAAAAAAAGCCACTCCATTATTAGAGGAGTAATAAAAGCTTCTATATATGCTGCTATAATTAGCAGGGGAACTACAATAAAAAGTAAAGTCATAAGTTGTCTTTTAATTAGTGGCCCAAGAGGAAGATAGTCCCTCCTCATAAGCTTTCTTGATAGCTCTAGGCAAAGTTTGATTCCTAATGAAACTGAAATTATAAATGCTGGTATCTCAAAAATACCATGGGGTAGCAGGCTCATAATATAGCCCACCGGACTTATAAAACCTCCTAGGTAGACATATACTGCCCCAAGTAAAGCACCGTTGACCATTACTGTAAAACTAGAAAGAAACAAAAAGGGGAGGATGCCCACAGCATAGGCCACCACCGAGGCTTGGAGGTTGTTGTTAAAAAGCTCCAGAGCCAGCTGCCAGCCCTCACTGATTAGAATGTCGGCCTTATCACTCATAAAGTTATCCACCATGGCCTCTACAAACTCTCTATACTCTACCAAGGTCAGGCTAGAAACCAGGCCTATGATTATAAAGGCCAGCAGGAGAAAAGCAAAAATCTTTTTAATTTCTCTTAACGCTAGTCTTAGACTCCCCATGCTTCCCCCTAGAGAAAAAGACCCGTTATTCAGGTCTTTGTCCATTTACTTTTCTTATTCTTCGCTCAAGTTTAATACGTTCAACCCATATTTCCTTGCCACAACCCTGGCAGAGCATTTTTATATCAGCTCCCTTCCTAAGGATTTCAAATTCCTTGGAGCCGCAGGGATGGGGCTTTTTAGTTTCTATAATATCCCCAGGTTCAAGCCTCATACTATCACCAAATTATTGCTTGGAGCAGGCCTGAGTCATAAAACAAAGTTGCCAAATTAGACTGGTGGTAGAGATCATAAACTAGTCCTGAGTTGAAAAAACTAGCTAGGTTATGAACTATAATGGCTACTACAAGGCCATAGGAAAAGCCCCTCAAAATAGTAAAGATTAGGCCACCCAACCTTTCAATCCCCATAAGCCCTGCCATTCTATTGGTATTCTCAAAAAGACTTCCTAGAAAGTTAATAATAAAAAGGCTAAGGACAAAAAGGATTACTAAGGCTGCCACATTGGTTACTAAGGCTAGGGAGAGTTCACTAAACACAAGCTCACTTTTTTCTGTAAAAAAGCTTCCTCTTTCAAAAAAAGTCCCAAAGTCCTGGCCCAGCCCAAGTTCCTTCATCCCCTGTAGGGTAAAGCTGGTTTCAGTATCTAGACTCTCAAGTTTTGAGATAATGGTTCCATTAATAAAGGACATTAGATGGCTCATTCCAGGGACTTTCACCACTATGTTTGCAAAGCTCCCAAAAAAATGGCTGGCTACAAACAATGAAACAATGACAGACATAAAATCAAAAAAGTTTCTAATTAAATTCTTTCGATATCCAAAAAGTACACTTAGTAAAACAAGAAATAGGATTATTCCATCGGCTAAATTCATATTGCACCTCAAAATTCTATTTTAAATAGGGTAAATCTACTGCCATCAAAAACTGCAAGTTTTTCCTCATCCAGTAGCATGGCCTTTTTTATTGGAAAGTCCAAGACCTCACTATGGAGGAGATTCCCATGGAGATCGTATAAGTCCAGGGTGTTTTTATAGGAGGCCAGCACCATGCCACCTCTGGCATATATATTATCATAAGTATCGCTTATTTTGTTAGTAAATTCAAGTTTTCTACTTGAAAGTGAATATGAGGAAAACTCAAGTTCACCCTCCTCATCTAAATGATTAGCAGAGCCAGTTACTAGATAAAGGTGGAATCCCTCCTTTGTTGAGTAGACCACCTTATTTGTTGATATAAAGTCCTCCCTGGGCTCAAAATTCTCATCGTAAAACTGAATACCCCTTTGGTAAACAATTAGGGAGTCTCTATCACTTGAGTAAATATTTAGGGCCAGCATACTTTCCCTACGGCTTTGAATAACCCTCCCCTCCATAGAGTAGACATAGAGCCTGCTTATTAGCTCTCCCTCCTGCTCCTCCAAGGTTAGAATGTTGAGGGTTTCAAGCTTGGTAGAAACCGAGTAGTTAATAATAGCCCCATTATCAACAACTATATCAGCTGTTTTATTAAGATACTCATCAAGTACTACCACCCTTCTATTGTCCCTAAAAAATAGTAAAGTTTTATTATCCTGGCTTAAAGACGCGCTATCAATTTCACCTAGGCCCAGGACTGAACCAATAATCTCTCCATCATTGGCAATATGGTAAACATTACCCTTATTTTTTTCCACAACTAAAACCCGGGCAACATTCTTGCCTAGGATTAACTCAGGATCAAACTTCCGAGTCCATAGCTCCTTATTGCTAAGGTCCATGGCCTTGAGTTCTCCCTTTTCATAATAAATAACCAGATTATCCCCTGCAAATATTTCATCGAAATTATCTCTAGGGTCCTTGGTCATTTTAATTTCTGAAATCACCGAGAGCTTAAGGCTGCTCTCAAGATTTTCTTGCTCTTCCTCAAGAATTTCCTCCTCTTCTTCTGTATTTCTTAGATATCCAAGGCCATACCTTAGGCCTAGTGAAAGAAGAAATAAAAGAAGAAGGAAGACAATAACCAGCCTCCAATGTCTTTTTTTCATTACCATCTCTTCCTGGCGTCATACTGATAAAACCAGGTATCTATTTGACCATTGTAAAACTTGCGTACCTTGTTTGCCCTCATATTTACAGCCTTAGAGAAATCTGGATTTCCTGAAAGAATTCCCATCCTCCAGGTTTCAAGCTCCTTCATCTTGCTCCCCAGCACCAGCTCCAGGGCATCTATATCATCCTGAGTACCCATGCGCTCACCATAGGGCATGTTGGTAACAAGAGTTCCCCCTGTGGATAGTCCCTTTAAATCTGTTAGGTCTTCTTGCTTAAGCTCTAGCTTGACCTTGGCAGTCTTGGCATTTCTTCTAGCCATGGCTACAGCCCTAGGATCCTTGTCCGAGGCCAAAATTTTAAACTCTGCAGGCTTTATTCTAGCTTCTAACTGCTCTTTTAAGTCTCTAGAAAGCTTCCTATCTATTAGACCCCAGTCCTCACAGCTAAAGGAGCGCAGCAGGCCAGGAGCCCTATCAGTGGCTATCATGGCAGCCTCAATTGCTATGGTACCAGAACCACATAGGGGGTCACAAAAATCTCCCTTTCCAAAGTACCTACTAAGAAGCAGGAGCCCTGCAGCCATATTTTCTCTAAGAGGGGCCTGGTTATGCTGCTGACGATAACCCCTTTTATGGAGGGGAACCCCAGAAGTATCAAGGAGCAAATAGGCCTGATCCTTTTCTATTCTCAGCAAATAGGAGTAGACTTCCCCCGTTTCATCAAGATATTTAATTCCCTTTTTCCTATAGTACCTGTCCACAATGGCCTTTTTTGTAATAGCCTGGATATCCCTTAAACTATAAAGTTTAGACCGATAGCTTTTGGCATTAACAATAATCTGAGCCTTGGCAGGCATAATATCTTCAAAGGGATAGGCTAGGACAAAGTCATAAAGCTCATCAAAGCTCATGGGCCTGGCCTCATCTAGAATCCAAAAGACTCTTTCAGCACTTCTAAGGGTTAGATTGGCCAGTAGCATATCCTTTAAGGAACCGCTAAATATAACCCTGCCCATATCTACCTGTTCTACGTTGAAGCCCTGAAGTATACATTCATTTTTTAAAACTCCTTCCATTCCGAAGGAGGTAGTTGCTAAATATTTCATTTTTACCTCTGCCTTAGTATACCACAGCTTCAGTCAAATTTACTCCTCCAGTAGGCTTAGAATTTTCCTCCATTCAAAATTAAAACCCTTCTTACTAATCCTCCCTAGATACCTACCATGTATTATTCTTTGGGAGTGGAAGGACCTAGCCCCAAACCCCCTCTGCACTAAATAGTGATGCCTAGGTAGCTCCTCATAGTTCTGTCTTAGCTCATAGAGCTCTTCTTTACTTCCATCCCAAATAATAAGCTGGCGCTCAAGGTCTCCTGCCTGACCCAAAATAAGATGAAGGGGTTGACCTTCATAGTCTCTTATTCTGCCCTGGCCCATTTCCTTGAGCATGGTACACCTATAACTATCTCCACTAATACCAAAGGAAATTCTAGTAGCTGACAAAAGAAAAGTACAAAGAGAAAAGATACCCCTAGTTGAACCCTGGACATAGAGGCTGCCAAGAGGCCTGGGGGTAACAAAATCCTTGGTAAAAACCCTGTCCCTATACCTATCTAAAAGTTCTACATTAAAGTCCTCTATCTCAATCTTCCAGCTAGTGGGAAGGTCTTTTATCAGGTCTGGGCTTTGACCTTTCTCCATGTAGTAGATTGCTTCTTCTGGCCTGGGCTCTGCCTGGGAAGTAAGCACTGCCAGTCCATCCTGCTTAAGTTCTGCCACCAGCTTAACTAAATTATTCCCATCATAAATAATAACCATGAGACCTCCTTTTGCAAAAGATTACAAAAAAACTCAAGAAAAAAGAAGACCAATTTAAAGGTCTTCATACAAGGTTTATATATAATCACCACTAAAGTTTCGCATAGCGCAGGGAGACTGGTCTTCAAGAAGTTTCTGGAAAAATTCCCTGGCTTCTTCGTAGTTTGGTAGAAACTCCAAATAGAGTTTCTCCGAAATATTTGGTGGTAGGAGCTGCTCTGGTGGCTTATCATACCAACTTCCTGCTAGGCTTAAAAGTCCCATACTAGAACCAGAATGCTTAAGTAGTCTTAGTAACTTTCTATAGGACTGGTTAAGAAGCTCAGAATCCAGTTCATAATCATAAATAGTCTTAACAGCCTCTAGATAAAACCTAGCTATGGGCTCAGGTAGATTTTTCCCTAGGCTTACTAAAGGAAAAAGATTTGGCTTGCCTAAAATCTTAGAGTTTCTTCTCCTAAGCACCGCCTCATCTAAAGCCATCTTTACACTCTGCTTATCAAAGCCTTCATTTTGGAGGGAATTAATAAAAAAACCGCTCTCACTATCTAAAGAATAATGAGCTAAAAAGCCATGTAGATAGGATTCTAACTGGCCTTCTCCCATGTAATTAAAAACAAAACAAAGAACCTCCTCTGTCCTGTCTTGGCGAAGAAGGTTGAAAATTTCCCTGTCCCTGCCCTCGGGAAGAAAAGATAATAGGTCTGGCCCCATGGCCCCCAAATAATAGTCCTTATCTTCTTTAAATTTTAATCCATTATCCAGAGCCACATCTCTGGCAAAATAATAATGAGTCCAATTCCCCGGCATATTTTCCTCCAAGGTTTTTATACCCAAAGAGGAAAGAAAGCTATCAAAATAAATTGAGAAGAGAAAAGTTTAGCCTAAAGTAATAAAGTACCTATCAAGCAAATCCAAAAAAACTCCCCAGAGCCAACTGACTCTAAGGAGCTTTCTCATACCTATGGCCTATAGGAGCTTTTTAAGGAAACCGTCTCATTATAGGTCAGAATTTCTGGATGGGTCTCATCCTTAGCAAAATATCCATGGCGGACAAACTGGAAGGCCTGATGGTTCTTAGCATCAGCCAGATTTCTTTCTACTCTAGCAGAAAACTCCTGGACGGAGTCCCTATCCACCTGGTCCACCAAATCAACTGAACTATCAAAGACACCTTCAATTAGTGGGCTAAACCTATAGACCCTGGCAGGAATTGAGGTTTTTGCATCCACCCAGTGGATGGTACCTTGAGGCTTTCTGCCTTTAAAGCCTGAGCCACTTTTGGTCTCCTCATCATAAGTGCAGCGAAGCTCTAGGATATTTCCCTTATCATCCTTAATTACTTCTTCACACTTGATAAAGTAGGCCCCCATAAGCCTAACTTCTGCACCAGGTGATAATCTTTTATAGTTCTTGGGTGGATTTTCTGAAAAATCCTCCCTCTCAATATAAATTTCACCACTAAAGGGAATCTCCCTGCTACCCAGGTCCTCATTGTCCACATTGTTGGTCATGGTGACAATTTCCCCTTCTTTTTCATAGTTTGTAATAACAACCTTTAAGGGATCTAGCACTGCCATAGTCCTGGCGGTTTTTAGCTTTAGGTCATCTCTTATGAAGTGCTCTAGCATATCCATTCTGACCACGGAGTTTTCCTTAGAAACTCCAGTAGCTCTAATAAAGTTCTTAATGCCTTCTGGGCTATAGCCCCTTCTTCTCATACCTGAAATTGTTAGAAGTCTAGGGTCATCCCAGCCATCTATAAGTCCCTCTTCAACCATGGCCAGGATATTTCTTTTACCAATAATGGCCCCCTCAATATTTAGTTTAGCAAACTCATACTGACGAGGATGATACTCCACATCGGAGTTATCCAGGTACCAATCATAAAGAGGCCTATTATTTTCAAACTCTAAAGAGCACAGGGAGTGGGTAATCCTCTCCACATAATCCTCTAGGGGATGGGCAAAGTCATACATAGGATAGATATGCCACTCATCACCAGTCCTATAGTGGGGCTCATTTACAATCCTATAGATAACTGGGTCCCTCATAATAATGTTTGGGTGGCCCATATCTATCTTGGCTCTAAGGGTTAGACTTCCCTCTGGAAACTCTCCAGCCTTCATCCTATTAAAGAGGTCCCTACTCTCTTCTATGGGGCGGTATCTGTTCTTACTTTCTTGTCCACTCTCAGTAAGAGTCCCCCTCATCTGTCTCATCTCTTCAGCACTTATATCATCAACATAGGCTAGGCCCTTGTCAATTAGGATATGGGCTCTTTTATACATCTCATCAAAGTAGTCAGAAGCATATCTAAGCTCCTTCCACTCAAAGCCCATCCACTTAATATCCTCTTTAATCAGCCTTACAAACCTCTCATCCTCCTTAGCAGGATTGGTATCATCAAACCTAAGGTAGGTAAAGCCATTAAATTCCTTAGATATATCAAAATTAATTGTCATAGCCTTACAGTGACCAATATGGAGTAGGCCATTGGGCTCAGGAGGAAAGCGAGTGATGGCAAATTCGTGCTTGCCCGACTCAATATCCTCAATCACAATATCCCTAATAAAATTACTTCCTTCTCTCACACTTCCTCCTAAAACCTACTGGTATCAAAACCCTTTAAAAAGTCTTCTAGATAATCCACTGTATCCCTAACAACCTTTGGATCAAAGGGGCTTTCAAAGCCACCTTCTTCAAGGATTTTTAGGAAGGGCAGGCTACCACCCACCTCACAAATTTTCTTATAATCCTCCCAGAGTTTATCCCTATCCTCCCTACTGCGCTTAAAGATCTGAAGGGCCACAATCTGGGCCAGAGTGTAGTCAATGTAGTAGAAGGGCATGCCATAAATATGGAGCTGCTTCTGCCAAAAACCACCCTCCTCTAAATACTCAAAGCCCCCGTAGTCCTTCCAGGGCATATAAATCTTCTCTAGCTCCCTCCATTTAGCCCTTCTTTCCTGGGGAGTCATCTCTGGGTTTTCAAAGACCTCGTGCTGGAAGTGGTCTACTAATACTCCATAGGGAATAAAGCTAAGTGCCCCTGCTGCGTGGGAGTAGAAGAATTTTTCAGTGTCTTGTCCAAAAAAGTTTTCCATCCAGGGCCAGGTTATAAACTCCATGCCCATGGAGTGGATTTCTGCTGACTCCATGCCGGGAAAGCGCTGGCTGGGTATAGGAATATTTCTTGCAGAGTAGACCTGGAAGGCGTGGCCAAATTCATGGGTAAGCACATTTACGTCGCCTATTGTTCCATTGAAGTTGGCAAAGATAAAGGGCACTGACTCATTTTCCAGATAGGTACAATAGCCACCAGGAGCCTTGCCTTTTTTACTTAATAGGTCCATAAGTTCTCTATCCAGCATCATCTGGAAGAAATCACTGGTTTCAGGAGAAAGCTCATCATACATCTTCCTTGCCTGGTCAATTATAAATTCAGAATCCCCCTGTGGCTTGGGCATGCCTGTGGGATACTCATAGGTAAGGTCATAGTAATAGAGCTTATCTAGACCCAGTCTTTTCTCCTGCTCTTTATAAATCTTTTCTACAAGGGGAACCAAAAAGTCTCTAACCCCCTGACGGTAGAGGGCCACATCCTCATGATTGTAGTCAGTTCTTCCCATGCGATCATAGCCTAGCTGGACAAAGTTTTCATAGCCAAGTTTTTTTGCTATGCCATGGCGGATTCTAACCAACTGGTCATAGATTTCATCAAACTGGTCCAGGTTATCACTAAAGAAACCAAAGGTTGCCTCTCCCGCACTCTTTCTAACATCTCTATCGGGATTTTCTAGGAAGACCCCCATCTCTGAAAGGGTTCTGTCCTGGCCCTGGAAGGGAATCTGGACTGAGGCCATTAGTTTTTGATACTTAGAGGCCCACTGGCTTTCCTCCACCAAATCCTCCATAATCTCTTCTTTAAAGGTCTTAAGCTGAAGCAGGGCACTGTCCACAAAATGGTCTCCATAAACTTCTCTAAAGTTTTCAAGATAGGGGCTGGCTAGAATAGCACTTACCTGGCTGTGGCCTAGGGCTGCCATTCTGGCTGAGTTTTCATCCCAGAAATCATTTTCTTCTTCATAGAACTTATCCTGGGTATTTACTGTATAGCGAATATTACATAAAACTGCCTGGGTCATCAGGTCCTTTTCAAGTTTTACCATCTCCATAAAGTAACTATGCTGCTCCTCAAAGCTCCCGGCCCCACTAAAGGCCATTAGTAGCTCTGTATATTTTTGTTCCAGTTTATCTAAGTCAGGTCTGTTATAGCTTAGCTCACTAAATTTCATCAAGTCCTCCCATATAAGGTTGTAGAACCTTAGGTATTCTTATTTTGCCATCCCTTGTTTGGTTGTTTTCAAGGATAGCAGCCAGGCATCTTCCCGTCGGAATACCTGAGCCATTAAGGGTGTGGAGATACTGAACCTTGCCCTCATCATCCCTATATCTTAGCTGGGTTCTTCTGGCCTGGAAGTCCAGGAAGTTTGAGCAGCTAGAAATCTCTCTATAGGTTCCATAACTGGGAAACCAGACCTCTAAGTCGTAGGTCTTGGCTGATGAAAAGCCCACATCCCCTGAGCATAGCTCCACCACTCTATAGGGTAATTCTAGGCTCTCAAGTAGTCTTCCAACATCGGCTACCATATCTTCAAGCTCATCAAAGCTCTTTTCAGGCTCAACTAGTTTTACCAGCTCTACCTTACCAAACTGGTGCTGGCGGATTATGCCCTTGGTATCCCTACCTGCAGAACCTGCCTCCCTCCTATAGCACTGGGTAAAACCAGTAATATAAACTGGCAGCTCCTCCTTGGCTAATATCTCATCTCTATGAAAGTTAGTCAGGGTAACCTCAGCTGTAGGAATTAGGAAAAAATCATCCTCGGTGCAGTGGTACATATCATCAATAAATTTAGGCAGCTGGCCGGTACCTGTCATAGAGGCTCTATTGGCCATACCAGGTGAGCCTATTTCTGTGTACTTACCGTTTAGAGTATGAAAGTCTAAAAAATAATTCATCAGAGCTCTTTCAAGTCTGGCGCAGGCTCCTTTTACAAAGGTAAACCTGGAGCCTACTACCTTGGCTCCCCTTTCAAAGTCTAAGAAGTCCCTTTCAGGACCCAGATCCCAGTGGGGCTTGAATTCAAAGTCAAACTCTGTTGGCTGGCCCCAGCGCCTGACTTCCACATTGTCCTCTTCTCCCTTGCCTATAGGAATCTTATCGTGGGGAGTATTGGGCACATAGTAGAGTTTTTCTTCAAAGCTCTCCTCTACCTCCTTAAGTTCCTTATCTAAGTTGGAGATTTTCTCTGAGAGCTCTTTTAGCTCTTCAAGCAGGGCATCAGAATCTTTGCCCTCTTTTTTATACTGGGGAATCAGTCTGGACTTGGTTCTCTGAACATTTCTAAGCTCCTCAACCACAGCCAGAATCTCCCTGCGCCTTACTTCTAGCTCCTTGATTTCAAGAAGGCCATAATCTCCCTTGCCCCGCTTTTCAACGGCAGCTAGGATCTCATCAAAGTCCCTGCGAATTCTCTTAATATCGTACATAATTCCTCCTAAAAAAAAATCCCGTCCCCTATAAGGGACGAGTTTACCCGCGTTGCCACCCTAGTTGGCCTTAAGGCCCACTTTAAAAAAATATGCTCCAAGTTTGATTCACCAGCCTCCATCTACTGCCTTGCACCTACCGGCAGCTCTCTGAAGACTTCTAACTGGCTACTTACTCTCTTCACCGCATTTATTAAATTAGGACTAGTATAGCATAAGGAAAGTCAATCTTTCAAGGCCCTATAAGGCTTNNTAAGGCTTATATAGCCCTAGTCCTGGCTGGGCTCTTCTATAAAAAGATCTTCTAGCTCCTGGTCTTTTAAAAAGCGAAAAAGTTTGTTTTCAAGGTTTTTAATTTTCTCCTCAAACTTCTTCTTATTTAGCTTAGTAAACTTTCTAAGCTCCTTCATACCCATATGACTATGGCCTTCTATACCATAGAGTCTATAGAGAATCTCCCTGTCTTCCTCGCTAAACCTTTCCATAACCAGGCTTCCTACCTGCTGCCAATCTAGCCTAATTCCTGGAGATAATTTTCCATCATCCACTTAAAACTCTCCTCTACCCTACTTCCTCCACTGCTTATAAAGCGGTAGCTGGTCTGGCCCCTGCCAGGCCCCAACTCTTTTCTAATAGTATCCACTGTCATAGAGTGGCTATCATAAATCTTTACATCCCTGCCAAAGAAGTTTCTAATCTCTTCTTCAATAAAAAGAAAATGAGTACAACCTAGGACTATGCCATCCAGTCCTTCTAAATCTAGTCCTGAGCTTATTTCTTCGAGTTCCTTAGTTATCTGAGGACCCTTAGTTATTTCAGCTTCTACTAGAAGAACCAGACCCGGTCCTGCCAGGGAAATAATCTCTCTCTTAGAGGAGCTCCTCTCCTTGGCCTTAATAAACCTTGGATTGGTCAGGGTAAAGTTTGTCGCCATAACTAGGAGTTTACCCCTTCCTCCATCCTCTACAGCCATATCAAGGGCTGGTTCCATACCAAAAATAGGAATATCATATTCCTCTTTTAGTATTTCTTCCGCTGCAGAGCTTGCTGTGTTGCAGGCTACAACTAGGGCTTCACACCCTAGGCCTATTAGCCTATCTACGGCGGCCCTTGCAAAATCTATAATCTCTTCTTTAGTTTTTACTCCATATGGAGCGTTGGCACTATCGCCAAAGTATATGTACTCATGGCCTGGAAGATCCTTTACTAGCTTGGCTAAAAGACTTAGCCCTCCCATGCCTGAATCATAAACACCTATCTTTTTCATTTCTATCACCCAAATCTATCTAAACTTGCTTATATTATAGTATAGTTTTATATAAAGAACTAGAAAAACAGCTGATTTTCTGTTAAAATACACAAAGAAGGAGGCACAATGAAACGTTATAGCAACCACCAGGTTCTTAAAAAAGCCGAGAATAAATATATCCTGTCCAAGGTAATAGCCAAGAAGGCAAGAGAGCTTAAGGCAGAAGAGGATATCTCTATTGGTTATGATGCCATTAATCGAGCGGTAGAGGACTTAATGGAAGATAAGTTTTCATATAAAGTTATCTCCAAGAAACCCAATGAGGCTGAAGAATAGACTGTGCCACAGTCTTTTTTTCTTTACACCGAAATAGTTTAACAGAAAATAGGGTATAATTAAAGTTACATATTAAAAATAGAAAGACTAGGAAAGGATACAAGCTATGGCTAAACATGTTTATGACTTTAAAGAAGGAAACAAGGATATGAAGGCCCTACTGGGCGGCAAGGGTGCTAACTTAGCAGAAATGACCAACATAGGACTACCAGTTCCCCAGGGCTTCACCATTACTACTGAGGCCTGTAACGCCTACTACGATAAAGACCAGGCGCTTTGGCCTGAACTTATTGATGAAATCTTTGCCCATATGACTGAACTAGAGAAGGTTACAGGAAAAACCTACGGTGGCACTCCTCCCCTACTTGTATCAGTCCGAAGTGGCAGCATGTTCTCCATGCCAGGAATGATGGATACTATTCTTAACCTGGGAATGAATGATGCTACTATTCCAGTACTAATTGAAGAGTCAAACAATAAAAGGTTTGTACTAGATGCCTATAGACGCTTTATCCAAATGTTTGGTGAAGTTGTAAAGGGCATTGATAAGAAGAAGTTTGACCTGGTTTTTGATAGGGTCAAGGAGGACAAAGGCTACAAACTTGATACAGAGCTTGAAGCCCAGGATTTAGAAATTATTGTAGAAGGCTTTAAAGAGGTCTATAAGGAAAATGTAGGAGTAGACTTCCCACAGGACCCCAGAGTCCAACTTCTTGAATCAGTTGAAGCGGTCTTTGCCAGCTGGAACAACAACAGGGCCATTGTCTATAGAAAAGAGAACAAGATTCCTCATAACCTAGGTACCGGAGTCAATATCCAGTCCATGGTATTTGGAAATATGGGAGATGACTGTGGAACCGGAGTAGCCTTTACCAGAGACCCAGCCACTGGCCAGGCCCAGCTTTTTGGAGAGTTTCTTATGAATGCCCAGGGTGAAGACGTAGTTGCAGGCATTAGAACCCCCATGCAAATAGAGGAAATGAAAAGAATTAATGACCACCTCTATCATGACTTTGCTAATGTATGTGAAATTCTTGAAAATCACTACAGAGATATGCAGGACATTGAATTCACCATTGAAAAAGGTGTCCTCTACATCCTCCAAACCAGATCAGGTAAAAGAACTGCCCAGGCTGCTTTAAAGATTGCCATAGATATGGTTGATGAGGGCCTGATTGATAAAAACGAAGCCTTGCTTAGGATTGCTCCCGAACAAATTGACCAGCTCCTCCACCCAGCCTTTGATAAGAAGGCTCTTGCTGAGGCAACAGTTATTTCTCAGGGGCTTAATGCTTCTCCTGGAGCTGCCTCAGGCCAGATCTACTTCAATGCTGAAGATGCTGTAAAGGCTGCAGAAGAAGGAATAGAGGCCATTCTTGTAAGAGAAGAGACCTCCCCAGAAGACCTTGAAGGCATGATAAAGGCAGTGGGCATTCTAACTGCTAAGGGGGGCAGGACCTCCCACGCAGCAGTAGTTGCTAGGGGTATGGGTAAGTGCTGTGTTGCTGGCTGCGAGGCCATCCATGTAGAAGAAGACAAAAAGATCTTTACCCATAGTGGCAAGGTTTATAAAGAAGGAGACTTTATCTCTCTAGACGGCTCAACTGGCTTTGTCTATGAAGGTGTTATAGAAACCACTGCCCCAACATTAGATAAGGATTTTGAAACCCTTATGTCCTGGGCTGATGAAGTAGCAAAGCTTCGAGTAAGAACCAATGCCGATACTCCACAAGACGCTGCTCAAGCCATTAGCTTTGGCGCCAGAGGAATAGGCCTTACAAGGACTGAGCACATGTTCTTTGAAGGAGAGAGAATTTCTGCTGTTAGACAGATGATAGTTGCCCAAAATGAGGAAGACAGGGTCAAAGCCCTAGACAAGATTCTGCCCTATCAGCAGGATGACTTCGAGGGAATCTTCGAGGTTATGAAGGGACTACCTGTAACCATCAGGCTTCTAGACCCACCTCTTCATGAGTTCCTACCTCAAAGGGATAAGGATATTGAGAATCTGGCCAAAGAAATGGGAATAGGCTTTGAGGATCTTAAATCCAGAGTAGTTGCCCTAAATGAAGTAAATCCTATGCTGGGTCATAGAGGCTGCCGTCTAGCAATCAGTTACCCCGAAATAGCTGCCATGCAGACCAGGGCCATTATCCAGGCTGCTCTAGAAGTTACTAAGAGGGGCATTCCTGTAATGCCAGAAATTATGGTACCCCTAGTAGGAACCAAAGCAGAGCTTGATTATCTTGAGGAAGTAGTAAGAGGGGTTGCAGATAAGTTAATTGAAGAAGCTGGTGTAGAGCTTAAGTATAGCTACGGAACCATGATAGAGGTCCCAAGAGGAACCCTTACAGCTGACAAGATTGCTGAGGGAGCTGAGTTCTTTAGCTTTGGTACCAATGACCTGACCCAGATGACCTATGGTTTTTCAAGAGACGATGCTGCAGGCTTTATCAATGAGTACCTAGAGAAGGGAATCTTCAAGGTGGATCCCTTTGTCAGCATAGACCCAGAGGGTGTAGGTGCTCTTATGAAGATTGCAGTTGAAAAGGGTAGAAAGACAAGACCTGATATTGGCCTTGGAATCTGTGGAGAGCATGGAGGGGACCCAGACAGTGTTAAGTTCTGCCATAGCCTAGGTTTAGACTATGTTTCCTGTTCACCTTTTAGAGTCCCCATAGCCCGCCTAGCTGCCGCCCATGCAGTATTGGAGGAATAATGAAGACAATAAAAAAGGTTCTAGCCATTCAAGGCGCCTTTATGCTAGCAATTTCTATCCTAGCCACCTTTAGAAAAGGAGCTCTGATAAAAAAGAGGGAAGCCCTTGTATTTGGTATATTTGGTCTTTTTAGCCTTCAGCTAGCTGGCCTGATTGAACCTGGTGAAAAAGTAGAAGAGATAGAAATAGAAGAATAAACAGGAGGAGGGTAGCTTGCTACCCTCCATTTTAAGAGAGCCACAGGAGAAAAAATGTATAAAGAAATTTACCCTAACATCTTTCATTTAGAGGTCCCTCTGAGAAACAATCCACTAAAAGCCCTAAACTGTTACATAATTAAAGGAGAACAGAGCCTGGTTATAGATACAGGCTTTGACACCCAGGAGAATAGAGACCTACTTAGAAAGGCTTTTGAAGACCTGGATATAAATCCAAAAAGTACCAGACTCTTTCTAACCCACCTCCACTCAGACCACACAGGCCTGGCCCATTATCTTGATGAGCTGGGCTTAGAGGTTTATATAGGGGAGGTTGATGGAGAGTTTCTAAGGGCCATGCCTGATAGAAATAGCCACCACTGGCAGGGAATAATAAAACTAGCAGAACTCCAAGGACTAGAGGAAGACCAGCTAATTCTTGATGACCATCCTGGCTTTAAGTTTAGGCCCAAAGCCCTTCCCCAGCTAAACTACACCAGTGAGGCTCAGAGCTTTCAAGTAGCGGGCTATAACTTTTCAGTCCTTGATCTACCTGGCCACACCCCAGGCCTCCAAGCCCTCTATGAAGCTGACCAGGGCCTCCTTTTTAGTGGGGACCACCTCCTGGAAGATATTACACCCAACATAACCTTCTGGGGAGAAAAATATGGGGATAGTCTAGGGATCTATCTAGACAACCTAGATAAATTAAGAACCATGAATATCAGCAAGATCTTCTCCTCCCATAGAAGGCTTCCCCAGGACCACTTAAAAAGAATTGATGAGCTAGCTTACCACCATGAAGAAAGACTTAAAGAAGTTCTAGCCATTCTAGAAGCAAATGGTCCATCTACTGTAAGAGAAGTAACTAGGTCCATGAACTGGGATATCAGGGCCAAGGACTGGGATGACTTTCCCTCCAGCCAAAAATGGTTTGCAGCGGGAGAAGCCCATGCCCACCTAGTCCATCTTAGAGAAAAAAATCAAATAAAAGAAGAGCAGCATAAAGGCCTGCTCTACTACTCACTTATATAGGGAGGGGCTACCCTCCCTTATTCTTTGAAAACTTCCTTATGGATGCACTGCATCTCTTTTTCTACATTGTAGATATTTTCCGCACACATCTTAAGCCTATATCTTATATCATCTGAAACATCTTCAGAAAACTTATAGTTGATTTCATGCTCCAGGCTGGCCCAGAAGTCCATAGAAATAGTTCTAAGCTGGATTTCCACTGGTACTTCTGCAGTCTCTCTTGATAGGTAAAGGGGTATCCCCATAACCATATGCAGGCTCCTATAGCCATTGGCCTTGGGGTTTTGAATAAAGTCCCTTTCTCTTATAAGCCTGAGGTCATCCTGCCTAAGAAGAAGCTCTCTGATTAGATAGATATCCTTTACATAGTGACAGATTACCCTTACTCCGGCCACATCATAGAGCTTATCCCAGACCGACTCCAGCGTTAGAGGGAGATTATACCTATTTAGCTTGTTTATAATACTCTTAGGTGTCTTTAGCCTGTACTCCAGATGGTGGATAGGGTTATGGTCATAATTTACCCTGAACTCCTCATCTAAAATTTCTAATTTTGTCATCATTTTTTTCATGGCTCCAGAAAAATACTGTTGCTGAATTAAAAATTCTCTTAAGTTTTCAACAAAAATTTCTTCTTTCTCACTACTTCCACCACTCATGTCTAATTGCATTATGTCAGAAAAAGAAAATTCCATGCTAGCTCCTTGATGGCCCTCTTATGTTATAATTACTCTATTCATTATAGCATGGATTAGGAGGTTAAATGAAATCACCACATACAAAAAGCTTAAATGAGCTTTATGAGGTTTTAGGATCTAGTCCCCAGGGCCTAAGTAGCCAGGAGGCAGAGAAAAAACTCGAAGAAGTTGGGAAAAACGAACTAAAGGAAAAGACCAAAAAATCAAACTTATCCAGGTTTTTAGACCAGTTTAAGGATATGATGATAATCATCCTGCTTATTGCAGCCCTAGTATCCTTTGTAATTGCCCTCTATGAGGGTGAAACCAAGGCCTTTGCTGAGCCAATTCTAATTCTCTTAATTGTAATACTAAATGCCCTTATGGGTAGCCTCCAAGAGGCCAAGGCAGAAAAGGCTCTTGAAGCCCTTAAAAGTATGACCAGTCTTCAGGCCAGAGCCTACAGGGATGGCGAGGAGGTTGTCCTAGATAGTAGTCTACTGGTGCCAGGAGACCTTATCCATCTAGAAGCTGGTGACTTTGTTCCAGCCGATGCCAGGCTAATTGAAAGTAGTTCTTTAAAGAGTGATGAGTCTGCCCTTACAGGAGAGTCCCTGGCTGTAGAAAAAAATGCCCTGGACCAAGTGGAAGAAAACTCAGCGCTAGGAGATAGGACCAACATGGTCTACTCTGGCTGTCCTATAAGCTATGGTACCGCCAAGGCTCTGGTTACTTCAACGGGAATGAATACCCAGATTGGAAGAATTGCCCAGCTTCTTCATGGTGAAGAAGAGGGCCAGACCCCCCTTCAAGAAAAACTTGGTAATCTTGGCAAGAGCCTTGGCTTTATTGCTCTGGCTGCCTGTGGCCTGGTTTTTATTGTAGGTCTGATTGATAAGATTCCCCCTATGGTTATCTTTATGACCTCGGTTTCTCTAGCTGTGTCAGTTATTCCTGAGGGCCTACCAGCTGTTGTAACCATTGTCCTATCCCTGGGAATCCAAAGGATGGTAAAAAAGAATGCCATAATTAGAAGGTTACCAGCTGTTGAGACCCTGGGTTCTGCCTCGGTAATCTGCTCAGATAAAACTGGCACTCTAACCCTTAACCAGATGACCCTAGTTGAAGCCTATGTAGGACAAGAGATTGAAACTATTGAAAAGGCCTCACCGGAACTAGATAGGGCCCTGACCCTTGCCAGCCTTTGCTCCAATGCCAGTATTAGGTTAGAAGAAGGTGAAGCAGTGCATATTGGGGATCCAACTGAGACAGCCCTAGTCTACGGGGCCTACCTTAGGGATATCCACCAAGACAAGATAAATAAAGACTATCCTAGAGTCCTTGAGCTCCCTTTTGATTCAGAAAGAAAGCTTATGAGTACCATCCATGAGTATGAGGGTGGCTACCTGGTAATAACCAAGGGTGCCTATGATGTTCTAGAAAAGATTTCAACTACTGACAAGTTAGCTAGGGCTCAGGACATAGTTGAAGAGATGAGTTCCAAGGCTCTAAGGGTTCTGGGTCTAGCCACTAAGGTTCTAGAGGAGCTTCCAGAAGACCTGAGTCCAGAAAATATAGAAAAGGACCTAGAAGTCCAGGCCCTCTTTGGCATGATAGACCCACCTAGGCCCGAGGCCAAGCTGGCAGTTGATAAATGTAAGAGGGCTGGTATTAGACCTGTTATGATTACAGGTGACCATATCCTGACTGCCAAGGCCATTGCAAAGGACCTAGGGATATATGAAGATATGGACGAAGCCATAACAGGGGCTGAACTCGACCAGCTTAGTGATGAAGAGCTGGCTAGGCATATAGAAAAGATAGCAGTTTATGCCAGGGTTTCTCCAGAAAATAAGATCCGTATCGTTAAGGCCTGGCAGGATAAGGGCCAGGTTGTGGCCATGACAGGAGATGGGGTCAACGACGCCCCTGCCCTCAAGGCTGCAGACATTGGCTGTGCCATGGGTATAACTGGAACCGATGTGGCCAAAAGCGCTGCCGATATGACCCTGACTGATGATAACTTTGCCACTATAGTGGCTGCAGTTGAAGAAGGAAGAGGGATCTACTCAAACATTAGAAAGGTAGTAGGTTTTCTACTAAGCTGCAATATTGGAGAGCTCTTTAGTGTCCTTATTGCCATGCTAATATGGAAGGATACCCCTCTTATGAGTATGCACCTACTCTGGATAAACCTAGTAACCGATGGTCCCCCAGCCCTGGCACTCGGAGTGGAGGCTGTTGAAAAGGGTGTTATGGACATGAAGCCCATTAAAAGAGATGAGAGCGTCTTTGCCAGGGGACTTGGCTTTAGAACAGCAATCCAGGGCCTGATGTTTACAAGTATAACCCTACTGGCCTTCTACCTTGGTAAGACCATAGGGGGCGATATGCTCTCTGCCAGAACCATGGCCTTTATGGTTCTAGCTAATGGCCAGCTGGTCCATAGCCTTAACATGAGAAGTCAAAAATCTTTAAGAGAAATTGGAGTCTTTACTAATAGGACCCTAAACCTTGCTATACTGCTAAGCCTTGCCCTTATGATGCTGGTTCTCTTTCCCCTCCATGAGCTCTTCCAGATTAAGATTCTCAGTCCCAAGCTCTATTTATATGCAGGACTGCTAAGCCTAGTTCCCCTCTTCTTTGAAGAGATAAGAAAGAGCCTGGTTAAAGCTAAATAGTAAATGGCTAATAGTAACAAGCATAATTAATAGTAACCCTTAAGTAAGTAAGGCCTCTACTCTATGAGCAGGGGCCCTTTTTTTCTAAATCTTCTACTAGCTTTTATAGCTTTATCTAAGCGATATACCTTTATTCCAATCCATTACACAAGATAATTAACACTTGCTAAGAGCCTAATCCCAGACTAAATGTTTCTTTTTGGAGTCCTACTAAACCTTATTACTACTGACTTAATTTTAGGTACTCATCTTTAAGAAACTTTTTAAAAATAGCTAGCTCTTCTCTCTTTTCTTGTTTAGTCTGGTAGCTGATAACTAAAAAGGCCTCTGTATCAGGAATGGGAATACTAACTATCTTATCTATTATCCTTGTTTTAGGATGTATATCACAGCCTATGCCAAAGGCATTGGTTGAAGTGATAATCTGATGCCTGACATTAATGTCATTAACAACCAGCATTTTTTCGGGATTAACAAGACCCATGGCATAGATATCAGGAAAATCCGAAATAGTATTAAAGCTATAACTAACATGGGGATACTGGGACAGCTTATTAAATTCAAAGTTTTCTTCTTCCAGTAAAGGATGGTGTTTTCCAATTGTTAGGTTGAGATTGAGCCTACCAAACACTTCCAGTTCTAATCCTTTTTTTGAAAGGGTATTTTGATAGGTGTCCAGAGTTATCTTATTGATAATAAAAACTCCTAGGTCGATTTTACCAAGATATAGGTCCTCTACAATTTGAGTGGAATTACTAGACTGTAGGGTGAAATTGGCGCTGTCTCCTTCTTCAAAGGCAACACATAACTTGGAAAAAGCCTGGTTAATTAAGGTATGGTTAAGACTTGTGTTGATAGTAAATTTTCTGTGGAGCTTGCCACTAGCGATATTTCTCATACCGGCTATTTCTTTCATAATATTTGTAGAGTGCCTTAAAAAAAGATCTCCTTCATTTGTCAGTGCTACTCCCTGGGAAGACCTGATAAAAATATCGTAGCCCAGTTCTTCTTCAAGGGCACTGATAGAAGAGCTGATATTTGGCTGGGAAATATAAAGTTCACTGGCTGCCCTGGAAAAGGAGCCAAATTTAGCCACTGCTAAAACTAATTCTATTTGCCTGAGTTTCATGGTAATCTCCCATCATTATTAGAATGTTATAACTATAAATATAATTAAAAAAATATTACTACCATATAAATAAATTATAGCAGTATTCAAGATATATATTGGTATAAATTCTATTAAAATTATAAAATATTTTTAGGAGGTAGATATGGATTACCAATTCTTAGAAGAAGCTATTAGTAAAAAACACGAGAAATTTGTTGAGATTGCCAATGAAATTTGGGGCTATGCAGAACTAGCCTATAAGGAGCATAATTCCTCAGAGCTTCAGCAGGCCTTTCTTAAAAAAGAAGGCTTTGAAGTTGAAGAGGGCATTGCAGGTATTGAAACTGCCTTTTTAGCAAAATTCGGTAGTGGAAAACCAGTTATTGGCTACCTTGGAGAATTTGATGCCCTACCAGAACTTTCTCAAAAAGCAAATGAAAAAGTACATAGTCCACTAGAAGAAGGAGCTCCAGGCCATGGCTGTGGCCACCATCTTCTTGGAACCGGCCTAATGCAGGCTGCTGTAGCAGTAAAGGACTACTTAGAGGAAGAAAAACTATCAGGAACAGTTATTTACTTTGGATGCCCAGCAGAAGAAGGCGGTGCTGGTAAGGCTTTTATGGTAAGAGAAGGAGTCTTTGACCAGTGTGACGCTTGTCTAGCCTGGCATCCGGGAGATGTAACAGTAAGCTCAGTTTCTACCCTATCTAATGCCAGAGTCTTCTTTAACTTTAAAGGAATCAGCGCCCATGCTGCTGTTGCCCCCCACCTAGGTCGAAGTGCACTAGACTCAGTAGAACTTATGAATGTAGGCGTAAATTATCTTAGAGAGCATATGATTCCAGAAGCCAGGGTTCACTATGCAGTAACTGACACCGGGGGAAACGCACCAAATGTTGTCCAGGCCAAGGCCCAGGTACTTTACTCAATTAGAGCACCTAGATTTGACCAGCTGACTGAACTGATTGAGCGAGTCAGTAACATTGCAAAGGGAGCCGCCCTAATGTGTGGTACTGAAGTAGAAATTCAGATTGTGAGTAACTACGCAGATGTTCTCCAGAATAAAACCCTTGATGGCCTAATCTATTCCCATGTTAAGGAAATTTTCCCTCTTGACTACACCGAGGAAGAATTAAACTATGCTAAAGATTTTTATGAGGTAGGAGAAAAGGCCGGTATTGAAATGTATAAAAATTTGGCTAGGCAGTTTATGGGTGAAGCTGGTAGCCAGTTATTTCTTGGTCCAATGGCTAAGGGCTACTTTCCTCCAAGCCCAATGAAAATGGGCTCAACTGATGTAGGTGATGTCAGCTGGAATGTCCCCTCAGCCTGGATCTCTGTACAGACTTTTGCCCTTGGCACTCCCATACACACATGGCAGGCTGTGGCCCAGGGAAAGAGTCAAATAGCCTATAAAGGCATGCAGGCTGCAGCAAGGATTCTAGCCAGAACTGCAGTTGATATTTATAATAATCCACAACTACTTGAAAAAATAGATGAGGACTTTCAAACTGCACTGGGCGGTAGAAAATATCAAAGTCTAATTCCTGCAGATACCAAGCCAGGAATGATTAAATAGGAGGAAGCAATGAATGCCAGTTACTCGTTTGTATCTAATAGTAAGGTCCTTCTAATTTTAAGTGCCCTGGCCATAGTCTTTGCCATGGTACAATGTGTTCTTTTCTTTATTCCAACCTATAAGAGAGCCTTGGAAGTGGGCTTTACAAAAAAAGATGTTATAAAGATAGTCAAAAGTAGTGCAATTTTTTCAGTAGTACCTTCACTTCCCATAATCCTTAGTTATATGATTCTTCTGCCAGCACTTGGTAGATTTTTCCCCTGGCTCAGGCTTAGTGTAATAGGTTCAGCGGCCTATGAGACCATGGTAGCAAATATGGCTGTTACATCCTATGGTTATGAGAGCCTGGCCTCTGCTAACTTTACACCTGATATATACGCTGCAATCATGTGGGTCTGTACCCTTGGTATAATGCTCTCAGGTATGACAGTATTTATACTAAAAAGCTATGATAAGAAGATGACTAGGATAATGTCAGAAGATGGAGGCTTTGGCAAAATGATTGGACCCATCATGTTTTTAGGTATGATGGCAACTTTTTCAGCTCCCTATCTAATAGACATAAAAAATGTACAAACCATTGCTGCCCTACTGGGCTCAGCTGTATCTTTTCTACTCCTTGATAAGGCTTCTAAAAAATACTCCTCTCTCAAGGAATTTGTCTTCGCACTTAGTATGATCTTTGGTATGATTTCAGCCTCTGTTGTAGCAAATCTCTTAGGAGGTATGTAATGAAAAAGCAAACTACAGAAAAATCATTTGATGACAAAATACATAGTCTAGGTAGAACTACTACCGCTATTATGTGGGTCTTTTTTATCATGGTTCCACTAGGAACAACCCTTTACTTTAAGCTTCACATTGATATTTTAAGGATGGCAACTGTTGTACTGCCCATAGCTGTAACCTTTGCACTGGTGGGTCTTGCAGAAAAACTTTCCATGGCACCAATTATTGGACCTGGAGCAATTTATCTGGCATCCACAACCGGAAATGTCCAAAATATGAAACTACCTGCTGCCCTAAATGCTATGAGAATCATGGAAGTCGAAGAAGGATCTGAGAAGGGCAGGATTGTTGCTATTATAGCAGTAGCTTCCTCAGCTGTTGTGACTATAATAATAATTTTTATGGGTATGCTCTTTCTAGCACCCCTTATTACACCACTACTAAGTAATCCACTAGTTAAACCTGCATTTGATAACATTCTACCAGCCCTAATGGGACCCATGGTTCTACCTGTTGTTATGAAAAACTTAAAGGCTGCAACCGTACCTTTCTCAATTGCCATTATCTTTGCACTTATTCTGGGTTCTACCTATGGAACTGTGCAGAGCATTGTTATGGTAGTAGTTATTCTACTTTCCCTTGGAATTTTCAAGGTAATAACTGGTAGAAAAAAAGATGAATAAAGAGCAGCTTCTTAGAAAGCTTGTCAAATGCGGTGGGGATTTACTGCCTAGTGTCTTTCAGTACCCAAAGGCCCAAAAAGGTGCCTATAACATAGTAGACAGTAAACTAGAAAAAATGAAATGGGCCTATCGCCACTGGTTTAATCAAATTGAAGTAGCTGAGAAGGATTCTGGCTTGGAGGAGTATTTCAAAAGCCAAGACCTCTCCTTTAAGCTTCCAGAAGGCTTTATAGTAGAAGAAGAGATCAGCATCCGGGCTGGAGGTGACCTCCTGGCAGTTGATATCCTTACACCAGACAATACTCCTCACATCTTTGATGAGGTAAAAAGCTTTTTTGCTGGGAGCGATTTAGTAAGCGCCAACCTTGAGTCTCCTGTTGCACCCAGTAAGCCCCTGGGAAGAACCCAGGTGCTGGGCCATGCTGCCCAGATGAATACTTCCACTGAAATGCTGGATAAATTTATTAATGAAGCCGGGATAAACTATTTCTCCACAGCTAATAACCATTCCTTTGACTGGGGTGAAGAGGGACTTCTTGAAACCATTGATCAGCTAGACGCTCGGGGTGTTTATCATTCGGGCATGAATAGAGACCAGCAGGAAGTGCTTATAGCTAGCATAAAAGGCATCAAGGTTGCCCTGCTGAGCTTCACCATGGAGCTAAATGGAAGGGTTTTACCAGCTGGTAAAGAGCAGCTTATAAACCTGGTCCCCTTTAACGATGAAGTCTGTGATTTATCCCTTGTGGAAAAGCAGGTAAAAGAGGCCAGGAGTAAAGGGGCGGATTTTATAATTGTCCATGCCCACTGGGGCTGGGAGTTTGAAATGTACCCCCATAAAAACACAGTGGATATTGGCCACCGTATAATCGAGCTTGGCGTTGATGCTATCCTTGGTAACCATCCCCATGTGGCCCAGCCCATGGAAAAATACTCCTACGAAAAAGAAGGAATTACAAAAGAAGGGCTAATTGTCTATGCCATGGGTAACTTTGTAGGCTACCACCCCAAAAGTAGAAATTCCCAGCTGGCCTATCTAGTAGGTTTTAAACTGGCAAAGGGAAAACTCCATGAAAAGGAGCGCTGCTTTATACATGAGCTTATGATTATGCCAACTCTAGCAGTCCATACAAATCTCTTGGATGGGAGATATGATAGCAGGATTATAAGTTTTATTGATTACTATGAAGACAAGGACAATCTCAAAGTCCTAGACCTAAAGGACTACCAGGATATAAGACATCTCTATGACAAGGTCCTCCATGGTATCTTACTTCCCAGTTACTATGACAAGAAGCTTCTCTACTCAAGTAAAGCTTCTAAGTAGGAAGATAAAGTTTAAAGCAGCTAGAATGCCTTTAGCTAAATGAAACTTTTTTTACTAAACCTCCCCTGTGGAGGTTTTCTTTTGTTTGATTAATCAATATTTAGGCCTATAATATTCAGTAAAGAGAGGTGCTATATGGACAAGGAAAATTTCAACGAGGAATTTGAAAAGGTCAGACAGGACTTTAAAGAAGATGTGCTTAGCTCCAGCTTCTTAAATTTTGATAGGATGATTACTCCAAAAATTATTCAAATAATCTTCTGGGTAAATCTGGTTATTGTAGCTCTAGTTGGACTAGGTCTTATCATAGGTGGTATAAGGTCCTATTATGGCGGTGGTGCCATGGTTTTTTCAGGCATTATGACACTTATATTTGGGCCAATCCTAGTTAGAGTCAGTTGTGAACTGATGATAGTTATTTTTAAAATTCATGATAATTTGGAAGAAATCAACTTCAACACTAAAAAGTAAGTAAAAACAGCAAATGGTATCTTTCCTCCACTTGCTGTTTTTTCTTTGCTACTACTTCAGCTAATCATTTATATAATTTCATCAGCTCCAAATTAGAGCAGAGGGGCAATCAGCCTCATCAGCCTGCCTATAACCCTTTGGTGGAAGGGGAACTTGTCCACTGTCTCCATGGTAATAAGCTTAGAGAGCTCAAGAGTTTCTAAAAAGTCCCTTTCAAGTTCCTGGCTAACAGGGGTTTTGTAGAAGTAGGCTCCGCATTCTAGCTGGAGGTAGAAGCTCCTGTAGTCCATATTTATTGTACCAACAACTGCTTTGATGGAGTCTGATACAAAGGTCTTAGCATGGAGAAAACCTGGTAGGTACTCATAGACCTGGGCGCCTGCCTCTAGGAGCTCTCTATAGAAGGTTCTAGTGGTATAAAAGACCCAGGGTTTATCCGGAATATGGGGTAGGATAATCTTAACATCTACTCCACTTCTTGCAGCGTACTGTAGAGATGAGAGTATCTCATAGTCGATAATTAGATAGGGCGTCATAATATATATATAGTCCCTTGCCTGGTTGATAATGTCCAGGTAAACCTGCTTGCCCTTGGTTTCCCCGTCATAGGAGGGCATATCAAAATAGGGGATTACGTAGCCCTGATTCCTAGCCTTAGAAAAAGTCCTTCTAAGGTATTTTTCTTCAAGCTGGCCTCCTTCAAGGGCATTCCAAACCTCAAGGAACATAAGAGTAAAGCTATCAACAGCATTGCCTGTCACTTTAACCGCTGTATCCTTCCAGTAACCAAAGCG
>LFTD01000002.1 GCA_001512625.1 Clostridiales bacterium DTU036
GGGGTCGTAGTAGTAGCTCTTAACCAGCTCCAGCATGTCAACCATGTTCCTTGGGCCTTCTACCCTACCAACCCCATATCCATACTGGGTAATTTCTCTAATAAAAGCCGATAGTTCTTCTTTGTCATCTAGAACCACATCCTCTACTTGGAGCTGGTCATAGATGGCGTTTAAGTAGCTGTTTTCGTGGTCTGAGTATTTGAAAATAGTGCCCTTATCGCCATCTAGTTCCTTCTTAAGAGCCCTAACAAAATCAAAGTTAGCTGTCTTGTCAGACCTTGTGGTTATAAACTCTCCCCTGTGTTCTACCCTGCCATCCTCATGGACGACATGATGGGAAAACTGAAAGGCTATCTTGGCATAGGGGGTCTGGCCTTTATTAAAGGGGATTACTGGCTGGGCTGTCTCAAAATCAATAAAGTGCAGGGGATAGGTCCAGGAGTCCATTTCTTCCTTCAGACCCTCCTTGTCTATCCAAAAGCTTTCATCTCTATTTTTGTACTTGTCTACCTGGAGCCATCTTCTCTCAGAGGCACTAAGACCAGGTTCTTCTCCTGGCACAACCTTAATATCCTCTTCATCAAGCTGGTCTATTAGAAGTCTTTTCTGGGATATAAGCTTATCCCTGGTCTTATAGTGGAGGGTCCAAAGATCAAAAATAGTGTCTTCTTCAAAGTTTTCTTCAGACCAGTCTAGAGCCTCTACAAAGCACTCTTTATAGCCACTTCTAAGCCCAAGTGATTCTTCCTCTTTACTTGCCCTAAACTGGCATTTACCACACTCTGCCTTTATGACTGGAAAGGACTTTTTATCTTCAGAGTATAAATTTGC
>LFTD01000070.1 GCA_001512625.1 Clostridiales bacterium DTU036
GAGTATATTGAAGAGGATGAGTTATATTCTTATCCTGTTATTGGCTCCTCCACTCTTATTAGGATCCCCCTTGACTATAAGGGACCAGTGCAAAGGATTTATGAAAATTCTGACTTCTATGAAGTGGACCATAGTGGGCTAATAGAGAGGGATGAGGCAAAGCCCTTCAGTGGCATTTTTGATATCTACCATTTCATTTATGAATAGTAGCAAGTAAACTTATTGGTCAGCTGGAGCCTCCAGCTGACTTTTTTATGGTTATAATGAGCTAGTTACCTAACATGGTTAAGAGGGCTTTTATAGGAAAAAAGCATTTAAATAGAAGACAGGGGGGGTAAAAGATGAAGTTTACTCTTGCCCTTTGCAAAATGAAAGCAGAAGGGAAATGATGAACTTTTTTATTGATATAGACCTCTGGACTTCTTTACCTAAGCCCTAGCATATGATAACATCGGAGTAATATAAATCATCTAATCATATACAACTTTATTTATTATTTGTAGCTATATGGGTGGTGAAAATTTAAGGAGGCTCAGCGTGGAAAAGAAACTGTCCTTTGGAAAGTCACTGATAATAATTGGCTTCTTATTACTTTCTATTTTTGTTGGCGTTATCATTTGGGGGCAGGATCCCCAGATGCCTATTGTACTGGCAACTGTTTTTGCAACAGTCTTTGCCATGGTAAATGGCATTAAATGGGAGGATCTAGAGAAGTCCATTATTGAGAACATAGTAAATATTGTTCCATCCATTGTATTTCTTCTAGCCATGGGGATTATGCTGGGTACCTGGTTACACTCAGGTGTTGTTCCCACTATTATCTACTATGGTTCAAAGATTATTTCACCTAAGCTTTTAATACCTACTACCTTTCTACTAGCTTCAGCCACCTCTCTTACTACAGGGGACTCCTGGGGTACAGCGGGTACAATTGGTATTGCCCTACTAGGTATTGGAATTAGCTTTGGAATACCTGCTCCTATTATGGCAGGGGCCATAGTATCAGGTTCCTACTTTGGAGATAAGCTTTCCCCCATATCTGATACCACAGTTCTGGCTGCAGGGGTCAGTGAAGTTGATGTATTTGAGCACGTTAAGTATATGCTGTGGACCACAGTTCCCAGTATGCTGATTGCAACTGTTGTCTATTTTTTCCTGGGCCTTAAGCATGCTGGCAATGTGGATCTGGCCCAGATTAGTGAGCTCCACATTCTTTTAGAGGAGACCTTTACAATTAGTCCAATCCTACTCCTGGTGCCTGTCAGTGTAATAGTTATGATTGCTAAGAAGGTTAACCCCGTGCCTGCCCTTATGGGTGGAGCCCTTCTTGCTGCAGCCTTTGCAATGATTTTTCAAGGTGCCAGTCTAGCTGAAGTTGTAGAGGTTATGCACTATGGGGTGGAACTTGATACAGGTTATGAACTTATAGATGAGCTTATAGCTGGAGGAGGTCTTGACTATGTTATGTGGACCATATCCCTAGTACTAGTAGCTATGATTCTTGCAGGGGTGCTGGACGCCTCTGGAGTAACTGAAGCTATTGTTGGAAGAATACTAAGGCTAGTCAGAAACACAGGAGACCTAATCTTTGCCACGGTTGTATCATCGATCTTTCTTAACATAGCTACAGCTGACCAGTACTTAGCCATAATCTTTCCCGCCAAAATGTTCAAGGAAACTTATAAGGAGAAGGGTCTAGATCTTAGAGTCGTCTCCAGGACCCTAGAGGATGCGGGTACCCTAACCTCACCTCTTTTTGCCTGGAATACCTGCGGAGCTTTTATAAGTGGAGCCTTAGGAGTTAGTCCCATGGCCTATCTGCCCTACGCTATCCTAAACTGGCTTAACCCAATTATTGCCATCATCTATGGCTATACTGGTTTCTCAATTAAGTACACTAAGGAAAAAATGGTGGTGGAAGGCTCTGAGGAATAATCTAGTGGCTTTCCTATAAAAGTCTCTGACCGAGGCTTTTATTTTTCAAAGTCTGGGTTAAATGATAATTACTTGAGCCAGGGATTATTTATCTCAAGGGCTCTAGGCAAAGAGGATCTCATGGAGATAAGATACTCTAAAGGCTGAAGATGATAAGGAGGTGCCTTTTGGCTAAAATTTACAAGGGTTCAGGCTGGGGACGTTCACATATTGGCGAATATGAAAAAGGAAATATCTATAAAGGTAGTGGTTGGTCACGCAAGCTAGTGTGTACTTATGATGATGGGTACATATACGATAAAACTGGCTGGAGTCGTAACAGATTAGGGGAGTATAAAAAAGGGCGTTTATATGTTGGTAATAGACTGGTAACTGAATATGATAATGGCAAAATCTACAATCTTGATGGCTCTAGAAAAACACTAATTGGTGAATATGAGGGTTATCAAGGTGGCCCTGCGGCTGCGCTGTTTTATTTTATGGATAGGGTTTAGCAATTACTCTTTATTGTATTCTTAAATTACTATAATTAGTTTGGCTGAACACCTATGGAGATGAGAAAGTTTAATCGATCTACTTTAGTTGATTTTGTAATATTAGCTCTGCAATTTAAAAGCCCCATCATCATTGGGGGGGGCTTTCTATTAGAAAAAATGCAGTTTACTTTGAGCCCATAAGAGGATTTTCTCCCACTTTTATTTAAAGGGTGGTTACATATAGCTTGTGGCCACCTTTATCATCAAACTCAATTCTTACTTTTTGGGGAGTCTCACAGGCCAGGTCTAGGAAGACAGGGCTTATTATAAAGATCTCCTCCCCATTTCTAAAGGGTTTTAGATCTATTAATAGCTTGGATACTAAGCTAATAAACTTTTCCAGCTCCTCTTTAGTTGTGATTTCTGGACCATTTAGATAGTAGTGAACCAGTCCGCCTTCTGCATCTAAGTGGCTGATCTCTTTGTAGTTTTCTGCAAAGTTCTTAATTATCTGGAGAGCCTCTTCTGTGGCCTCAAAGTCATCAATATATACTGGCATATCAAGGGGGCTTAGCTCAAAATCTGCTAGCACATCGAGTTTTATTTCTACTTCTTCTATAAGACCTCTGTAGGGCTTATTATTATAATAGCCATAGAAATAGACCAGGCTATTGTCATCAAGGCTACCCTGCTCATCTTCAATGATGAAGCTGTGCTCTATGTTTGCGAGGATGTCATCACTAGCTTCTTCTAGATAGGCCGCTAGGTGGAGTGGGCTATCAGCTAGGGCAGGCCCATACTTGATAGCAGTTTTACTATCATTAGTCTGCTCATAATTTCTTTCTGTGGCAAAGGATACCTCTAGAGAAAGCTCACCATAGTTATTCATTTCTGAGACTAGCCTTTGGAGCTCTTCTTTAAGAGGGTTTTCATCATCGATAGGCCAGGGGTTGCCATCTAGCTCTAGTGATAAGAAATCAATTGCATAGGCCTTAGGTAAACCGAGAATCTGGTTTACTACAAGATCAATTAATTCGGTTAAGCCCTTTTCTCTAGCCTCTTTTAGACTTAGTTTTGTTGTTTGTAGTACATAGAATGTTGCAGACATAAAGTTCTCCTTTTCCTTGAAATTTCAATGTTTATATGGCTTAAATATAGCATAAGGCAAGGCTTTCATCAAGTGTTGTGTCTGGTAATCTGATAGTAAAAATACATTAACTGATTTCCAAACACAAAGTGTGACTGTTGATTGAAGAGATTTACCAAGACCTAAATGAGGATAAAAAGGCAGGAAGAAAAGAATTTATTTAGGAATCTTCGATTTCCTTTAGGCTATTGGATTTTAGGAAGATTAAAAAATTAAAAAGAGACTCATTTTGCAACAGCATGGATTTGTTGGTTGTAGAGGTCTCTTAATTAGGTGTTTTATTATAATAGTCACTTACTCTGACTGAATATACGCAGCAAGAGAGTCATAGATTTTTGTAAATTCAGTATTGGGAGCCGATTGGAAAATTTCTCCAGATTGGGTTTGCCATATGACTATTCCAGCTATGTTAAGCTGCTCAATAACATAAGCATCAGGAGGAATATTTTCATTGTAGGCGTAGCCCCTTTCAGAGGTAGTCATTTCCACTACATCAAGTCTCTCTCCTGGACAGATACCACTTAGTTCATGACTGTCATAGGTAACTAGGCCAAAGGCAAGGAGATACTCTTTGTATTCTTCTGAGAAGCTTATTCCGAGCTGCCTCTGTGCCCCATCAATAGCTTCTTGTTTTTGGGCACCCAGAACAAAGAGGTCATCTTTCTTTTTTAGTACATCAACAATTTTATTCATCTCTACATTCCTTCTACAAGCATAAGGTAGTTTTTCCAAAACTCATTACGTATCTTTATAAATGCTTGGCGGTCTATTTCTGAAGACTTAGATAGATCATGCCATATGGTGTTATTGCCATTCATCATGTGCTCAGCTTTAGTAAGCATGGCAAGGGTTCCGTCGTTCTTTTGCCCAATATGGTGTAGTTCAAAGGGTATACCATCAGGATCTAAGGGAGAGTTTCCACTCAAGATGCGCTCTAGATTGGTTTTCCCAGTAATCTTGTCCACTTGGTTTAAGTCGATATTTTTAATAAGGGCAATTTTGTTTCCAACCATTTCAGATTTTAGTCCAGCTTCTTTAAGAATCTCATATTGTTCCATGTTTTGTAGTTGCTTTATTACATCAAGGGGGTAGCCAGATTCTTTTTGAATTAGGGATGCCTCTTCAAATGTAAGGCCATTTAGGGTTGCTCCTTTTAGACCAATTGCTTTTATGGTCCCAGTGGTCCCACCTAATAAAGCGCCACCAATGGCACTCCATTTGAAGCCCTGGCTGGCATAGAGGGCAGTTGTTTTACCTACCTGACTAAAATCTCCAGTTTTTACCCCTTCAAGGTAGGCAGTTACTAATCCAATAATTAGGCCAGATGACATGGCGGCTACAGTTCCAGTTTTGGCAGAGACAGCAAAAACCAGACTTGCTGCGGGAGCCACGCCAGCTGTAGCATAAGAAATGGATACGTTAACTAGAATAACACCTCCACCCACTAGAACATTTTTCATCACCTTTTCATAGGTGTCATCATAACCTGACATTTCTTCTATAATTGTATTCCCATTGGAGTCGGAGGTAAATATAAATTTGTGGTCATCAAAAATTTCTTCTAAATCTGATAGGGAGTAGCCAAAAATAAAATTGGACTTGGAGTTATATTCAAGTTCCTCTAGGTACTCTTTAGAGATGTACTTGGCTTCAATGTTTTCTATAAAAGCATCCTCTCCTGCCACCTCATGGAGGAGGCTGCTATAGGTGATATCACTTATATACCTAAGAAGTTCAGGGTCACTTAAGTCGTTAAATTCCAAAATAGGGATTGATTGAGACTCTTCTTTATTTATAATTATATCTTCCTTTAGTGAAAACTTCGGTATATCTTCCTCCAGCATTATATCCGATTCGATATCGATTACCTGGGGGCCTGAACAGGCTGAAAGAAGGATGGCAGAGATTAGTAATATAGAAAGTATTTTTTTCATTAGAAGCCATCCTTTTCTTCACTCTTTATGACAAAGTTAAAGCCAGCATAAAGACCAATAAGTATAAGGACAATGATTATGGGGAAGGTAGGATTAAAGGCTTTTTTCTTTGCTTCTGTGTCTTCTATTTCAAGGCTTTCTTCTGATTCACCTTTATCATCTATTTCTGTTTCCTCAGTTGGTTTGCTATCTATGTTGGGCTCCTCTGTGGGCTCCTGATAATGTATACGGGTGTCAAGACACTTTTATTTAATTCTTAGTTATGAACCCCTTTCTTTAAATTAAGCTGCTTTTTCTAAGTTCTCACTCGGTGATGAAAAGTATATCTCAGCAGGTGTCTTGTAATCATAGGACTGGTGAGCTCTGGAATAATTATAGTGCTCCATGTACTCCTTTGTAATCTGCTTTACCTCTCTAACTGTTTCAGGATACATTAAATATAGCCTCTCCCATTTATAGGATCTAAAGAATCTTTCTATTGCAACATTGTCTGTAGCCCGTCCCTTACCATCCATACTGATTTTCGTGCCCTTAAAACCCCTTACTAACTCTATATACTCCTTGGCAGTAAACTGGCTACCTTGGTCACTATTTATAATCTCCGGCTTCCCAAAGTCTGAGACTGCCTGCTCTACAACTCTAAGTACTGTATCAACCTGAAGGGTGGTGCTTATGCTATAACCTACTATAAAACGAGAATACCAATCAATTATGGCTGTCATGTAGGCATAGCCGCTAGGTGTGCCTATATAAGTTATATCTATTGACCAAACCTGATTTGGCCTTGTTATCTCAAGATTTCTTAGCAGATATGGGTAGACCTTTGCATCCCTTGCTCTTTTGCTTAGGTTCGGGCCAGGGTAGAAGGCTTTTATATTCATTTCCCTCATATAGCGCCTTACCCTGCGGCTGCCAATCTTCGTAAAGCCCTGCTTATTTAGCTCATGCTTTATTCGCCTTACCCCGTAGGAGGGCTCCCTATAGTGAATAAGATCCATTGCATTTTTAATAGCTACCTCTTCCTCTGAAGGCTCTATAAACTTTGCCTTATAATAGGCAGATGAACGAGCAAGACCTAAGAGCTCACACTGGCGTTTTATTGTCATATCAACACTATGCCAGTCAATTAGGGCTTTCTTTTCTTCATTTCCAAGGCCTGTAGGTGCTTTTTTTTTAGGAAATCCACATCAAGGGTTAATTCGCCTATTTTCTTTACCAGCATCTCCTTTTCTTCTTCATGCTCTTTTTGAATCTTATCTAGGCTCTTGTTCC
>LFTD01000016.1 GCA_001512625.1 Clostridiales bacterium DTU036
ACCCCATATGACTTTGACGGTCAAGGTATTTCTTTCTTATTTGTGTTAAAGGTTTGTAATAATTCTATGACTAGTCACTTCTGCTGGTTTTAGTTTATATATCATGTCTTTTCGCTCTATAACAATATCCACTCTGCTTCTTAAATCATCATTTTTTACTATTTCATCATAGAGGCGTTTATTGGGGTTTACTGCTATTGAATTACCACTCATCTTAAGCATGGATAGGTCCCCTGATGTATCACCGTAAGCATAGGAAGATGATAAATCTACCCCATACTTTTTAACCAGATCTTCCATAGCCCTCTCTTTACTATCAGAATCCCACATAGGAATAATCTTGCCTGTAAAGATCTCTTCTTCCATTATATAAGTTGAAGCCCTGTAGTCTGTTACCTCATACTTTTTAGCCATCTTTGATACCAGAAAATCTGGGCTACCAGAAATAAAGAAGACCATATGACCCTGAGCCTTATGCCATTTAACCATCTTCCTAGTATATAGGTAGGTTTTCTCCCAGTTAATTTGAATTACCTGCCTAGCTACAAAGTCTATGGTATCTAAGTGGATTCCTGTAAGAGAATCTTTAAAGGCCCCAGTAACATCAAGAAGGTACATCTCATAGTCTCCCCTTCTTATAGACCAGTTATAAAAATGCTCCCTAACTTCATCAATAAAAACCGATATATCAACAACCTCGTATTTGATAAGTTTTTTAAAGTGTTCAATTAAAAGGGAGTTTCTAAATAGTGTCCCATCAATATCAAAAAATGCTGCTTTCATAAAAATACCTCTCAAAGATTATACCACTATAGCGCTAATTATGGTAGACTTGTCAATTGGAGGTAAATATGAATACAATTAAAAACCAGCTTAAAGAACTTTTAGAATTACCCAGTCCTACTGGCTATACCAAGGAAGCCATTAACTACCTAAAAGAAGAAAGCAAGAAACTAGGATATGAAATTACCAGCCTTAAAAAAGGCGCATTTTATATAACCATAGCCGGTAAAGAAGAAAATGCCACTCTTATTAATGCCCACGTGGATACTCTAGGAGCTATGGTTAGAGAGCTAAAGCCAAATGGAAGGCTTAAGGTTGTTGCCCTGGGAGGTATGCCCTGGGGTGGTGTGGAAGCAGAAAATGTAACCATTCATAGTAGAAGCGGCAAAAAATATAGTGGCACCCTACTACCTATTAAAAGCTCAGTCCATGTCTATGGAAGTAAAGTAAAAGAAGAACTTAGAGAGCCAGATACTGTTGAAATTAGAATTGACGAGATTTCTACTTCCAAGGAAGACCTAGAAAATCTAGGTATATCTGTAGGAGACTTTGTCAGCTTTGAAACTAGGACTCAGATTCTTGATTCTGGATTTATTAAAAGTCGCTACCTAGATGATAAAAGCAGCTGCGCTATCCTTCTTGGCCTAGCTAGAAAATTAAAGGAAGAAAACATTGCTCCAAGAAAGACCCTACACCTCTTCTTTTCAAACTACGAAGAACTGGGCCACGGAATCTATGGTCTACCAGGGAATGTAGACGAATCAATAAGCGTTGATATAGGCTGCGTCGGTGAAGGCCAAACAGCCTCAGAGCACAAGGTCACCATCTTTGCCAAGGATGGCAGAACCCCCTATGACCTGGACCTCTTAAATGAACTAGTCAGCCTAGCAGAAGAAAATGACATTCCCTATAACATCGATGTTATAGAGAACTATGCTTCTGATACTACAGCTGCCCTTTCTCAGGGCATTGATATGCGCTTTGCCTGTCTTGGACCTGGAGTAGAAAGTACCCATCACTACGAAAGAACCCATGAAGATGCTCTAAAGGCCACGTTAGATCTACTATATAACTATGTTAAATAGGAAAACCACCTCATTGAGGTGGTTTTCCTACATATAATCAGCTTTAAATATACTTACAAAACTGGTCCCTGGTCAAATAAAGAGGAAGGCCAGAGAAATAATTACCCCAGTATACAGAAGTACCATTAAGCAATATCCCATAATGTCTCTAGCTCCAAGACCTGCAACTCCAAGAGCTGGTAAAGCCCAGAAAGGCTGAATCATATTGGTCCACGCATCTCCCCATGCAATAGCCAGTGCAGTCTTGGCAGGATCAACTCCTAAAGAAATAGAAGCAGGCATCATGATAGGCCCTTGAACTGCCCATTGACCACCACCAGAAGGAACAAAGAAGTTTACAATTCCTGCACTCCAGAAAGCGAAAAGAGGATAGGTTCTTGGTGTTGATATTGCGACGAACCACTGGGAAATAACACCTGCCAAGGATACACCAGTAGCACTCTGGCCTGTCATCATTCCCATAATTCCTGCATAAAAAGGAAACTGGAGGATAACTCCACCTGCACCTTTAACAGCATTATCCACTGCCCTTACATAATTAATAGGGGTTTTGTGGAAGGCGATTCCTAAAATTAAAAAGATGAAGTTAACAATGTTTAAGCTTAAGTCAAAGCCTTTGGTATAAAAGTGATATACCAGATAAACAACTCCGATAACTGTAATAAAAGCTGATAGGATTGCTGAATTCTCCATTTTCTCAGCGGGAGTAGTATCTTTAGTTTTTATGTATTTAACTTCTTCAGCTTCTTCTAGTAATTTTGGATCTACTTCTACTACATCTTCTTTATTAGGATGCATTGCCTTATTAAGAAGAGGAAGAGTAAGAATTATTAGCCACACGACTATGAGGTTCCAAGGTGAAAATAAGGTTTTAGAGACTGGAATTAACTCTGTAATTAGACCACCTGAAATAGATGTAAGTTGATCCAAATCCGATGCCACCTGAAGAGGAATAGAGCCACTTATACCATTGTGCCAAACTACAAAGCCTGAGTAAGCGGAAGCGATCAGTAACCTATAGTCAACCCCTTTTACATTCTTAGCAAGTTCCCTAGCTAAAAGAGCCCCAACAATTAGACCAAAACCCCAATTAATCCAACATGCCACCGCTGAAACAAATGATACTAGAACAATAGCTTGAGTTGGTGTTTTAGCCCGCCTAGCAATGTTTTTTAGAAAGTTCTTAATTGGTCCTGAAGTTGCAAAGGCATTACCTAGAACTAGTACTAAAGCCATCTGCATGGAGAATAAGAGTAGACCCCATACACCATTCCCCCAGTGTAAGATCATTTGCATTGGTCCTTGGCCAGTAGTGATTATTGCTAGGACAAAGGCAAGAATTGTCAGTATTACACAAAAAATAAAGGCATCTGGCAACAATCTTTCCACCATCCTAACACTGGAATTAGTTAACTTCTTAAACATGATTCCTTCCTTTCTCAAAATTAACTCTCAAGTTAATTTTATTCTTATAACTTAATTGTAATCTCAAGTTAATTATTAGTCAATCCCTTTTTGCAGATGCACATGGTCTTCATCTGCTTGGATATGAAGTTCTTCGACCCTCTTCTTTCTTTCCTTTGGCTTCTCCTCTGGAATCTCAATCTTTCTGATGATATTCATCACGGTACTTGGACTTACCCTGCCTTCGCAAACAGATGCGCTCGCTGACCGGTAAGACATTTCACTGGCTGATTTCACAAGCGCAAGTTCCAAGTGATCTTCTACACGTTGATAGGATTCAATTTGTAGGGCATGATCTGCAAGGTAGGCATATTCTTTGGTCTGGATGTTTCTGTAGTAACGGCGATGATATTCTAACAAACCAGCTTTGGTCTCAACGGACCGAGGAACATTGCATTTCACTGCTTTCCAGTCCCCGCGTTCTGCATTCGAGCTGAGGATGGCGCTGTCGAGTTCTGCAATGCGTTCACTGGCATAGGCCAGTATCGTTTCATTACAGATGGCCTGGCACCGTCCTATAAATTCCCCGATGCCCTGACTAGTTAAATCGATTTCATATATTTTTTTTGGTAATTCTTAAAGAGTTTGTAGTATAATGTCCATGAAAGCTCCTTTCTGAAAGGCTTTGGCCTCTGATACCAACAGTCTATCACATTAGGGGCTTTCATTTTATTCTTTACTAGACCTACAAATACTTTACACTACCTTATGACAAATGCCCAAAACATTTCGTACAATTATTCCCTTCATATAATTGCAGATAAAGATATCGACTGCCATAGTTTAAACATTAGGGTTTCTTAAGACGTTATCAAACTAGTAACCTAGCATTGCATAGGATCTACAAGCCTTGTATCTCAAACCCATGATTTCCTTGACTTTTCAAATACTTTTTTATTTCTTTTCACAAAAATAAAGGCTTTTACACAAATATTTAGCCTAAATTCATTAACCTTATCTTAGGAGCCCTAGCCGATATGTCTTGTGATTATCCTAAACTAAGACTTTCTAAAAAGCATCTACCCCACCCTCTACTCTCAACGATTCTAAAAGAAATAGGAGTCCTAGAAGGCTATTTATAGCATACTTATTTCCAAAACATGTCTTATAATCAAATATCCAACATCCTTTAACACAGGCATATGAAGATTACTAACAAAAGTTCTTCCCTACCACCTATTATGAATACAAAAAAAGCCATAGATCATCGATATTCCGAGGAAATATGGCTTTTTCCAAGAAAAAAAG
>LFTD01000113.1 GCA_001512625.1 Clostridiales bacterium DTU036
CTATACTAGGCAGGTGGGTAAAAAGCTAATGGAGCTTAAGGCAGCCCTTAGTTTTACTTGCATAAATATGAAAAGATATGCAAGACTAATGGATAAGAGGTATGAATTAGGGCCTTATTCAAGGTGTTTACTGTCATTTTTACATAAGATCACTAAAAGCAAAGAGCAATCAAACCAATTTGGCTTAATTGCTCTTTACTATTGACCTTATTTGTCTACAGTCTGAGACCCTCCGAAGAGGGTCTAGATAATTATGAATACTTCTCGTAGTCGAAGTAGATTTCTCCACCCTCTGCTATCTGCCTGTTGTAGTCCTGGTAGACCATAACAACCAGTGGTGAGAGGACCATAAGACCAATAATATTGGGGATAACCATCAGGCTGTTAAAAAGACCTGATAGCGCCCAAACAACACCAACCTCTTGAAGGGCACCAAAGACAATTCCCAGTACCGCAATTATACGATAGGGAACCAGACCTTTATGACCAAATAGGTAACGGATGTTGGCCTCACCAAAGTAGTACCAACCAACAATCGTGGTAAAAGCAAAGAAGGTTAGACATACAGCTAAGAAAGCTCCCCCTGCAGGTCCAAAGGCTTCTGTAAAGGCATGCTGGGTAACGCGAACCCCTAGTAATCCTTCAACTTCATAGGCCTTGGTAACAACAATTGATAGGGCTGTAGCAGAACAAACAACAATGGTATCTATAAATACCCCGATAAAGGCGGTTAGACCCTGCTCAGCAGGATGCTTAACATTGGCAACGGCGTGGGCATGGGGAGTAGAACCCATACCAGCTTCATTGGAGAAAAGGCCCCTTTGAACACCCATCTTAACCGCTTGCTTAACTATGGCACCCGCAAAACCACCCACAGCAGCAATTGGAGTAAAGGCTGACTTAAAGATAATTACAAAGGCACCTGGTACTGCTGGGGCAAATTTAATCAGAAGACCAAGGGCACCAAGGATGTAGAGAACTGCCATGGCTGGAACAACCATTTCAGCAAACTTACCAATACGCTGCACACCGCCAATAAAGATAAGGCCAGCTGCTAAGGCAATAGCGATCCCAACGACTAGTTTGGGGACACCAAAAGAGTTGTTAATGGCATCAGCTATGGAGTTGGACTGAACCATGTTACCTATAATACCTAGTGCAATAACAATAAGAACAGCAAAGGTACCTGCAAGAAACTTACCTAAAGCAGGGTTTTTCTTTCCCAGGCCCTTACGTAGATAGAAGGCTGGTCCACCAACATACTCCCCACCGCGTTTTTCTCTAAAAATTTGGGCTAAAACTGCCTCAGCAAAAATTGTAGACATTCCAAGGAAGGCTGTAACCCACATCCAGAAAATTGCTCCTGGTCCTCCTAGAGTAACAGCTGTGGCAACGCCACCAATATTTCCGGTCCCTACTTGGGCAGCAATAGCTGTTGCCAGAGCTTGAAAGGATGATAGGGATCCCTCATCTCCCTTTTCTTCTTTTTTAAAGAGGTCTCCAAAGGTTAGCTTCATGCCTGGCCCAAATTTGCTAATTTGCAAAAAGCCAAGACGAAGCGTGAAGTAAACTCCTGCTCCTAGAAGCAGGGCGACAAGTATGTAACCGCTAATAAATCCATCAATAAGTTCGATTAAATCTTGAAGTGCTTGCATGTTGTCTCCTTTAATTATATTAGTGTATTAAACCCGTGACTATTGTATAACAAGCCCCCTATTGGAACAAGTTAATTCTTTGTCAATTCTATAGGCCATTATCCTTGGTTTATCTAATGAAAGCTGTAAAAGAAGAAACATACCATAAAAATAAACATCTCAAGCCTGAGCTTAAGATGCTTATAGCATAAAGATTGGAGTAGTTTGATATTTTATGGTTATATTTGTCCTCGATTTATTCTAAAATCTCATTGGCATATTGCCTAGGACCACTCTATCCATATAGTCTAGAGCTAGTTCATAACTCCTATACATGGTCTCTAAAGCCGTGGTAGGAATGTTAGATTTATAACAAGGAAAGTACCTGCTTAAGTGAAGGGGAATATTCCTATCTATAGCTGAGAGCTTTTCTAGCATCCCCCTTAAAACTTCCTCCTGAGTATTCCTACCTGGTATTAGTAGGATAGTTACTTCCACATGGGTCCTTTCCCAAGCCCTGGCAATGGTTTCAAGAACCACCTCTTCCCTCCCACCACAAACTGATGGATAGAGCTCAGCTGGCATCTTGTAATCAATGCTCCAAGCATCTATAAGTCCCAGTAGCTCCTCTCTAGGACTAGCATCTATATAGCCATTGGTTACCATGACATTAAGCTGGCCCTGGTCTTTTATCTTACCAGCCAGTCTCTTTACCATCTCAAAGTTTACAGTGGGCTCATTATAGGTATAGGCTAAACCCATTGAAGGCTTGGCAAGTTCCAAAATTTCTGAATCATCGATTTTTTTCTTATCAACATCTGAATCTAACAACCTATAGTTCTGGCAAAAATCACAGTGGAAGTTGCAGCCAAAGCTACCCATAGAAAGAATTTCCCCCTCGCCAAAAAAGCTAAGAGGTTTCTTTTTAATTGAATCATAGGCCAGGGCTGTCACATAACCATCACTTAAGCTATAGAGCTCACCTCCTATGTTTTCCCTGGCTCCACAAATTCCTCTATGGCCCTTGCCTATCCTACACTTATGAGGACAGAGTAGACAGACTACATCTTCCCCAACTTTTTTATAGTACTGGGCCCTAGTTAGCATGGCGAATAACCCTAAACCTGAAATAATCTACTTTTTCTTCGGGATAAATCCCTGCCTTATTCTTTGCTATCTCTACCTGTCTTCTGGCAGAGTCGATTCCGGGTATTCCAGGTAGAAGTAAACCCCTTCTATAGCCACTCCTTACTATAAGCCCATAGTTTTTTGGATCTAGGTCCTTGTAGCTGCAGCTTTCTATAGGTCCAAGTACATCAACACTTATTACCAAACCCTCGAGTTCATCTTCTTCTAACCTGGGAAATCTAGGATCTTCAAAGGCAGCCTTAATTGCATTTTCTGCTATCTCTTCTGCAAGATTTGAGCATGTTGCTTCTATAGTACCTATGCAGCCTCTGAGCCTTCCATCTTTATACAGGGTGACAAAGCAACCAGCCCTTTCTCCTCTTAGCTCATCATATTCACCACCCATTTGATAGTCTCTTCCATAAAGTATCTTTTCATGAAGGACTCTTTTAGCAAGGCCTACTAAAAGATCCTCCCTATCCCTTACTTCCATGTAAGCGCACATATAGCCAACTCCCCAGGGTCCCTCATAGCTTAAGACCTCCTTGTCTAGAGCTAAACCATCCAGGGCCCCTGCTAATATTTGAAGGCTTCTCAGTCCACACTCTGCTGCATTATCTGCCAGTTCTTCGTCTATAAGAAAAAACTCATCAAGGCTTCCTTCATCTATTATTCTTTTAATCTCTTTATCAAAAACTGGGCCATCCCTATGAAAGCCATAGTTAGATTCGGCCTTTAACCTATGAGACATATCCCCCGAGGCTAGGATTACCGCTCTTCTTTTCTCTTCTCTAATCGCCCTGTGGAGTAGGCCGCCAAAGTGCTTTAACTCACTAGCATCAAGAAAGCCATAGTTTATATGTAGAATCTTCGGTTTATTCTTCCACTGCCTATCCAAAAAATAGAGGGGTACAGTGGCGCCATGGTCTAGACCAAGGCTCCCCAGGCTCCTGGCTCCCACTTCGTCTAAAAAAAGTAAGGGAAAGTCTCTGGTTAGTCCCTTTAGCCTTGTAATAAGTTCTAGGTCTACCTCATAAGAAAACTTCACCTGGCCTGCCCCATAATCCGCCAGATCTCCCTCAAGCCTATTTGTCTCCATAATACAAATACTATCTCTAAACAGATTGCCATGAGGACTTATGATAATCAGGGTCTCCGGCTCCTGGGCTGCTAGCCTACTAGCCACTTCATCCATAGCCAAGTAGGTTTTCTCAACTACCTTTGCCTCCCTGCCCCCCACCTCTGGAATTACAATAGGTGGATGAGGTAGTAGGCCTGCTGCTCTAATATACATAGCTACCTCCTCTCAAAAAATATTTACCCCAGAAGCCCCTTCTTTATAGACAAGTGCTATAATGACCTCAGGAGGAAATATGATACTTATAAAAAACATCCATCTCTATGACCCAAAGGACAGAGGCAAGAGAGATGTACTAATAGCAGGTGAAAAAATAGTCCTTATAGAAGATGAAGTTCCAGCCTTCAGCAGTAGTCTTACCATAATAGATGGTAAGGAGAAATATCTGGTTCCTGGCTTTATAGACAACCACGTCCATATTACTGGGGGCGGAGGTGAGGCAAGCTTTAAGACAAGGGTGCCAGAGCTACCCTTATCTAAACTAATAGAAGGAGGAATCACCACAGTTGTAGGCCTACTTGGCACTGATGGCTACACCAGGAGTGTTGAAAATTTACTGGCCAAGGCCAAGGCCCTAAAAGAAGAGGGTGTCAGTTGCTACATTCACACTGGTTCCTATGGATACCCTTCAGTCAGTCTAACAGATAGTATAAGTAAGGATATAATCTTTATAGATGAGGTCATAGGAGTAAAAATAGCCCTATCAGATCACAGGTCTTCATCCATAACAAAAGAGGAACTAGCAAGGCTTGCAAGTGATGCAAGAGTAGCAGGTATGCTATCTGGCAAGGCCGGTATTGTAGTCCTCCACATGGGGGATGGTAAAAGAGGGCTTGAACCAATCTTCGAACTCCTTGATGAAGGCGATATCCCTATAAGAACCTTTAGACCCACCCATGTCAATAGAAATCCAAGACTAGTTGAAGAAGCTCTTAAATTTGCTCAACTTGGAGGCCTTATAGATATTACCTGCGGAGAAAGTGGAGAACTTTCAACTATAAATACATTAAAGCGTGCAAAATCAATGGGTATTGACTGGGAGAATATCACTCTTAGTTCCGATGGCTTTGGAAGTTATTCTGATTATGATGATCTAGGTCGACTAATTAGGATAGGAGCAGCATCGGTTTCCACCCTTTATGATGAATTTAAATCCCTGGTTTTAGAGAAGGAGTTTAGTCTTGAAGAGAGCCTAGAGCTTGTCACTTCAAATGTTGCCAAGGCCCTTAGTCTTTACCCTGAAAAGGGAACTATACAAATAGGTAGCTGCGCAGACCTTCTAATTCTAGACCCTGATTTAGAGCTTAATACTGTTATAGCTAGGGGAAGAACTATGATGAGGGAAGGTAAAATTACAGTAAAGGGAACTTATGAGTAAAAAAATAAGTCTGCATTAAAGCAGACTCTTTTTTTATCATTCTAAACTAGCTAACTCCACTGCTAGCTGGCTACCCACCCTAGCATTATTGTAGACTAGTTCTATGTTTGCCTTAAGAGACTTACCATCTGTAACCCTTTTTAATTCATCTAGAAGATAGGGGGTTACTTTTTTCCCGCTTATTTTAAGCTTCTTTGCTTCTTCCAGTGCCCTTTGTATGGCTTCTTCTATTTCCTCTGCATCAAGCTCATGCTCCTCAGGAATTGGAACTGTAAAAAGTACTCCTCCTTCCAGGCCTAGATCCCACTTAGTCTTGATTAGGCTGGCTGCTCCTTTGACATCCATGTTAAAGTCAACAGGATGACCGCTTCTTCTTGTATAGAAGGATGGGAACTCATCGGTCTTATAACCTAAAACTGGAACCCCCTGGGTTTCAAGGACCTCTAGTGTCCTTCCTATATCCAGGATACTTTTAGACCCAGCGCATACAACAGCAACTGAAGTCTTGCTAAGTTCAGTTAGGTCAGCTGAGACATCCATGCTCTTCTCCCCTTCTCTGTGAACTCCGCCAACCCCTCCTGTAACAAAAACCTTAATTCCAGCCATCTTGGCCATAATCATAGTAGCAGCCACAGTTGTCGCTCCAGATTTTTTTTCTGATACAACATAGGGTAGATCCCTTCTTGATACCTTAAGTGCCTCCTTTGTAGTAGCTAAATACTCAAGTTCCTCATCATCTAAGCCTACTTTTAAGACTCCATCTAGGATTGCCATGGTAGCAGGTACAGCTCCAGCCTCCCTTACAATGGCCTCGACAGCCTTGGCTGTTTCCAAGTTCTCAGGATAGGGCATGCCATGGGCTATTATAGTTGATTCAAGGGCTACAACTGCTCTACCCTCTTCAAGGGCTTTTTTCACTTCTTCCTTAATTACTAACATGTTTTTACCAGGAGAGTATTTCTACCTCCACATCCTTTCTTCTTTTTTCTATCCTATCTTCTTTTAATAATCCACTTGCTTTTTCATTTTCTAGGGTAAGGAGGGCTGCTGCCTGGCTAAATGAAGCCAGCCTTTCTAGCTTCCAGCCCTTTAGACTGGAATAGATGGCTCCTGATAAAAAGGCGTCGCCAGCTCCTGTTACACTCTTAATATTGTCAACCTGGGCACTTACTTTAATCAGCCTGGAATTTGTAGCCACCAGCACCCCTTCAGCTCCTAGGGTCAGGTAAATCTCCTTGACGCCAAGTTCTAAAAGTTCCTTAAGGGCTGATTTATAGTCCTCTAGGTTTATTAGTTCTCTTCCAACAAGGGCCTCCATTTCAATGAGATTAGGCTTCATAGCATAAATGTATGGTAGAGACCGCTTAATTTTCTTGGCCTTGGCAGCAGAAACTAGATCTACAAAAATCATCTTATCCTGATAGGTCCTACATAAATGGTCTATTGTCTCTTCTTCCAGGTTAGCATCCATGACCAAAAGATTGGCCTGCTTAATTAGCTCATCCTTCTTTTGCAAAAAATCCCTCTTTAGCTCCTTGATAATTTCCATCTGGTTTATGGCCACTACCATCTCGCCTTGCTCATCATGAACAGAAAGATAGACCGAGGAGGGAGTCTCAGAATAAAGGACATGGTCCATATCAATTCCTGCCTCCTCTCCATTGCTTTTAAGCATCTGGCCTCCATCATCTCTACCAAGGGCCGTAATTAGCTTAACTGATAGATCCATTTCTGCTAGGTTCTCAGCAATGTTTCTTGCAACTCCACCAGGTGTGGTGGTAAAGATTCCCGGGTTAGAATCTCCAAGTTTAAGCCTTCCAAGGCTCCTACCCTCCATATCAAGGTTACAGCCCCCTATGACTATAACACCTGGTTCATGGCCCAAAATATAGGCCCTGCCTCTTAAAAGGCCTTTTTTCGTTAAACTACTTATATGGACTGCCACAGAAGAGCGGCTTATTCCTAAGCTGGCAGCTAGCTCATTTTGGCTAATCATAGGATTAGTCTTTATAAGGTCCAAGACTTCCTTTTCTCTTCTTGTCATAGAATCCTCACATATGTTTATTTTATTAACCTTTGATTATATCTTAAAGGCTATAGACTAGAAAATCAAGTAGAAAAACCACATTCTTCTAAAAAATTAGTGGCTCAGGATATTTGGGACTTGCTTCTAGCTCAATCCCATCTCTATCGAGGAAGTACTCCCCCTCTCCTCCAAGCCATAGTCCTATTTCGTCTTCATTTAAAACCAGGGGCATCCTATCATGAACCTTTGCTACAACACTATTAGGAGGAGTAGTTATAAGAGAAAAATAATCTTCCTCATATATGGCAGCCATAAAGAATAATTTACTACCCTGATTAAAAAGATACTGCTGCTTGATTAGCCTGCCAGTCTTTGGGCTGGGCACCATAAGGCTACTATGTGGCTCATAAAAACCTAGAGTTGGTAAAAGTATCCTTCTTTTTTCAAAGGCTTCCCTCCACATCTTCTTACCCTCAAGGCCACTTTCTAGCCTGGTATTAAAGACGGGTTTTTCTGTCCAGTCAACCGGAAAACCCCAAATTAGCTCTCCTAGTTTTCTTCTTCCATCCTCAAAAAAATATACTGGAGCAGTCTTGCCCGGAAAAATATCCCTAAAAGGGGCTGAAAAAAATTTTCTTCCTCCTTCAAAGTCCTTAAGCATATCCTGGCTAGGTCCATAATAGTGTACACACATGATTCTTCCTCCAAAAAAGAGGGAGCTTAGCCCCCTCTACAAATCAAACAAGTCAGCCAGGGTCCTACATCCCTCAAGATCCATAGGCCCCGGTGTTTTCTTACATATAAAACCATCATCTAGAAGCCTGGCGCCGGCCTCATCACACATGGCTTCCCACTCTTCCATCCATTCACCCTTTCCCCATCCATAAGAGCCAAATAAAAGAACGGGTTTGTCCTCTAAAAGGGGAAGCACATCTTTAAACATGGGGGAAAACTCATCTTCCTCAAGTATCTCCACTCCCATAGAAGGGCAACCAAATACAAAACCATCATAGTCACTTACCTGGTCTCTAGTAAATTCATCTGCCCTAAAAAGGTCAACCTCCATGCCCTTTTCCTGGACTCCCAGAACAACAGCATGGGCCATCTTTTCGGTATTTCCTGTACCACTCCAATAAACTACAGCAATTCTCATGGATCCTCCTATTTATAATCTAGCAAGTTCAGCTAGTATGTAGGGAGAACCTAATACTTAAATAATATGTAAGCATCTTAAGAACTTTACTATTAGAACAACTGAATTATCTAGGCAGTACTCTTAATCTATGAGACTAAGATACCACTCCTTACCTCTATTAACAAGCCTAAATTAAATCTATTCTCTAGTCCAAGGCCTGATAGCTCACTCTTCTTGTAATACACCTACCTATTCATTTTCCAGCTATAAAACCAAGCCTATCAGCCTGCACTTCCTCTAGATATTTTATCTTTGCTAAAAAAAGAGAGGTAATCCCTCCCCTATTCTGTCTAAAACTGCAGCTGATTAATAGCCGTAATTAGGCCCGCTGTAAGCACATCTATAAAGCTATTATCAATCTCATTAAAAAACCACTGATTATCTTCATTAACTAGCCTAAAAGTAAGTTCTCTTTCCAGTCCAAGTTCAAGCTTTTCTGGCTTGAGCTTATTAATTACCCCAGCCATTGCTTCTTTTTCATTAAAGCTGTCCTCCTCAGAGTCTTCAGTAGCTTGTCCTACAAGTTCCACAATAATTGCCTGAAGAAAATTAGAGGAATCCACATAGCTTGCCTGGACCTTTACCTTGGCATTATCCCCATCAACTTCCAGACTATCTATCTTATAGGTAATAAGACCTGCTGCCTCTTTGAAATAGTCCTGGAGGCCACCAATAAGGGGGTCCTCTGTGTTGTTTAGGGTAATCTGAAAGGCAAGATCAAGCTCCTCTTCCAGACCAAGACTCTTGTCATACACCATTTCTTTTATGGCTTCAGTATCAAGAGCTTTAGCTGCCTTAAATAGTTCATCCATTCTGGTTTCAGGGCCTGTGGCTGAACTACAGGCTGTAAGAACCAATAGAATTGCCATTAGACCCAATAAAACTTTTTTCATTTTTTCACCTCTGCCAGATTATAGCATAAATTTGCCTTCATTCTACAGTTTAGTAAAGAATTAACACCTATAAAGTTTAGTAAAGAATTAACACCTATAAAAGCAAAAAATATCTTTGTTGTTTTATTATCAATCTTCAATTAAAATATAACCAGGAGGATATTATGAAAACACATGTTGAAGGTCTAAATACCGGAATGAAACTACTTAACAACTACATGAAGGCAGCTCCTGAACTTGGAAAAGGATTTAATGAATTCCACCACGCAGCAATGGCTCCTGGAAGTCTTGATCTTAAAACCAAAGAATTAATTGCAGTGGGTATAGCCGTCAGCGTCAAATGCGTCTTTTGCTTCCAGTCCCACATAGCTTCTGCTCTAGAAGCTGGAGCACAAAGAGAAGAGATTGTTGAAGCTATTAATGTTGGGATTCTAATGGCAGGGGGCCCAGGCCTAGCCTATGGTATACAAGCACTTGAGTGCCTAGACCAACTATTAGAAGAAAGAAAATAAATACCTATGACTAGGCAGAGCCTAGTCTTTTTTTGTGTCCTTTTTCGCTACTTGGGTATAGGTCATTATATCCAGGAGGGGCAAAATGAATAAGAATTATATTCAGCTTTACACTTATGAAGAGGCAGGTAGTGTCTACCTCCAAAAAAATACCTTTACCCCAGACCCTAGACTTATCATGCAAACCTATATATATGATGGTAAAATGGAGACATGTGATGAGCTCCTTCTTTTTGAGCTAGACTATGTAGTCCAAAAAGAGAAATACGCCACTTTGAGTAGGAGCATAGATAAGCACTTTGACAAGCTACCTTCTAGTGGTGATAATAGTAGAAGACTAATAATTGAGTATGAGAACACGAAACTAGTAAAGCAGGCCCCACCAGACCAAGACCTACTTTTTGAAAGGCTCTATGATAAATTTACAAGGATCGTTTCTTACAGCAGCATTCCTTCAGGCTGAACTATTTAATACGGAGAGTTCTCTGGGAAACTTACTAAAACAGGAGACAAGATGATAAAAAAACTACTCCCCTATATGGAGAAATACAAGTGGCAGGCCATACTAAGTCCAATAATTATTATAATTGATGTAATGGGGGATATTTTTATCCCCTATCTTATGAGTCTAATAGTAGACGTAGGCATAGCCAACCAGGACTTAAGCTATATTTTTAAAATTGGCCTACTTATGATTTCCATCACAATAGCAGCTACCATAATCGCTATATTTTCCACCAGACTTGGAGCTGAAGCAGGTTTTGGTTTTGCGAGCGAAATAAGAAGAGAGGCCTACAAAAAAATCCAAGACTTTTCCTTTGCCAACCTTGATGAGCTCCACACTTCAACCCTTATCACAAGGATTACCAATGATACCAATACACTTGGCCAGGTCACCATGATGACACTGAGAATGGCGGTCCGTTCTCCCTTCCTTCTAATCTTTGCTCTTATTATGGCCTTTAGGATAAATGCGTCCCTAGCCAGGGTTTTTCTAGTTGTAATTCCCCTTATGGTTATAGGAACTTTCCTAGTCCTTAAAAAGGCAAGACCTCTTTTTGATATGATGCAGTCCCGAGTAGATGACATTAATAGGGTTATTAGAGAAAATCTTATAGGTATTAGAGTAGTAAAAAGCTTCAACCGCCAGGATTATGCAGAGGACCAGTTCAAGGAAAAAAATGATAATCTCCAAGCAACCTCCCTTGAGGCCATTAGCCTCATAGTAACTGTTATGCCTCTTTTAAACCTCCTAGTTTATAGCTGTATTTTAGCTGTACTCTGGTTTGGAGGAGCTATGGTTGTAGAGGGTAGCATGAAAAAAGGAGCCCTTATTTCCTTTATTACTTATATTATGCAGATTATGATGTCACTTATGATGCTTAGTAACTACTTTATGCAGGCAACTAGAGGAGCCGCTTCAGCTAAAAGAATTATTGAGGTTCTTGAAACTGAGCCCGATATAGTTTCTCCTGAAAATGGCATTACATTAGTCGAAGATGGTTCTATCGACTTTAAGAATGTCTGCTTTAAGTATCCCTTAAGCTCCGAGCTAGCTTTAAAAGATATTGACTTTTCCATAGCTTCTGGAGAAAGGGTAGGAATTATTGGCAGTACTGGTTCTTCTAAATCTACCCTCATCCAGCTGATTCCCAGGCTCTATGATGCTTCAAGAGGTCAGGTCCTAGTAGCTGGAAGAGATGTTAAAGATTATGATATCAAGGCGCTAAGAGACCAAGTGTCTGTAGTCCTACAAACCAATACCCTCTTTTCTGGAACTATTAGAGACAACATGCTTTGGGGTGATGAAGGCGCGGATGATGAAAAAATCATTTGGGCTCTTAAAAAGGCCCAGGCTTGGGACTTTGTAAAGGACTACGAAGATGGCCTAGGCCACTTGGTGGAACAGGGGGGAACCAACTTCTCCGGAGGCCAGCGCCAGCGGCTTAGCATAGCTAGGAGCCTTATGAAAAATCCAAAAGTCCTGATTTTAGATGACTCAACATCAGCTGTGGATGTAGCCACAGACGCAAAAATCAGAGCTGAATTTAAAAAGGACCTCGCAGGTATTACAACCATTATCATAGCCCAAAGGGTGTCCTCAGTAATGGACGCCGACAAAATTATAGTAATGGAAAAAGGCCAAATAAATGCCATGGGCAACCACGATGCTCTCCTTGAGACCTCCCAGGTCTATAAAGAGATCTATTCATCCCAGCAGAAAGGGCTTGCATCATGAATAAGGGAAAATCTTTAAAACCAAAAGACATGGCTGCCACTCTAGCCAGGATGTTTTCATATTTTAGGTATAATTTAGGCCTCTTTCTAGGAGGCATGGCCAGTATTTTTATCTATACCTTGGCTTCGGTAGGCATCAACGCTACCCTAAGCCCAATCATCGATAACCTAATACCAGGCCATAGAAGTATTTATTTTAAGTACATGCTTTTAATGGTAGTCCTAATTGCCTTTACAGTGGTCTTCCAGTATCTTGGAACTCTAGCAATGGCAAAACTTGCTCAAAGGACAGTCCATAAAATTAGGCAGGATATGTTCCATCATCTTCAAAAGCTCCCCGTCTCCTATTATGATAGCCACAGACAGGGGGACCTGATGAGTACCTTTACCAATGATGTGGATATGCTTAACCAGTCTCTTGAACAAAGCCTGTCCCAGATTATTATTGCCATTGTTTCAGTAATAGGAAGCTTTATTATGATGTTCTTTTTAAGTCCCCTCCTACTTATTGTGGTAATCCTCATGCTAGGACTTATGCTCTTTTCCATATCCTTTATAGGTAAGAAGAGTGCTATCTACTTTAGGAAAAGGCAGGCAAGTCTTGCAGACATGAATGGATATGTTGAGGAGATGATTTCTGGCCACAAGGTGGTCAAGGTCTTTAACTTTGAAGAGCGCAATCTGGATATTTTTGATGAGAAAAATGAGGAGCTAAGAAAATCTGCCACAGCAGCCTCGACCTTTGGAGTTATGATGATGCCTGTTATGGGCAATCTCTCCCACATGCTCTATGGCCTTGTCGCCATGCTAGGGGGCTTCCTAGTTATAGCTGGCAGTATGTCCATTGGTAACATAGCAGCCTTTCTCCAATACACCAGGACAATTTCTAGGCCCATTACCCAGGTCTCAAACCAGCTCAATACCCTCTTCGCCGCTCTAGCTGGGGCTGAGAGAATCTTTGAGATTTTAGATGAAGAAGTAGAAGAAACCCATGGTGATGTTGAGTTAATAGATGACTGCCAGTGCGATAATAAATACTGCTGGAAGGTGCCTACTGAAGAAGGTTTTGAGAGGATCCCCCTTAGAGGAGATATACGTTTTTATGATGTGGACTTTGGCTATACAAAGGACAAGCAGGTCCTCCATCAAATCTCCCTTTTTGCCAAGCCTGGACAAAAAATTGCCCTTGTTGGTTCTACGGGAGCTGGTAAGACCACAATAACAAATTTAATCAATAGGTTCTACGACATAAACGGAGGAAGAATAACCTTTGATGGTATTGATATAAGAAGGATAGATGCAAGAGACCTAAGAAAAACCCTTAGTGTAGTCCTTCAAGATGTCCATCTTTTTGAAACTTCTATTATGGAAAATATCCGCTACGGTAAGCTAGATGCCAGTGACGAAGAGGTCATAGAAGCTGCTAAACTTGCCAACGCCCACGACTTTATTAAGCTTCTCCCCCAGGGTTACAATACTGTCCTTGGTGAAGAAGGTGGAAGTTTATCCCAGGGTCAAAGGCAGCTTATCTCCATAGCAAGAGCCGCTATTAAAGACCCTGTTGTCCTTATCCTTGATGAGGCAACCTCCTCTATAGATACTAGAACAGAGAAAATGATAGAGAGCGCCATGGAAAACCTCATGAGAAATAAGACCACCTTTATTATCGCTCATAGACTTTCTACCGTAAGAAGGTCAAATGCCATCATGGTAATGGAGGAAGGAAGGATTATTGAAAGAGGAGATCATGAGGACCTGATGAAACAAGAAGGCAGGTACTACCAGCTCAATATGGGACTGGCTAAACTAAGCTAGGACTAACAAATATGTTTGTAACTTTTCATTGGTAAATTGCCTTAAATATGATAAAATTTAACAAAGATAAGGGCCGAATTAAGACCTTAATCTGATATTTACACCTAGTTATGGGTAGTAATGTATTGTAGGATTTTAATAGGAGGTGAACTATGGTTTCATGCGAAAGACCAAAGGTCAATACCCCTGAAGCTGCTGAAGAAGTAGTTAAGGTAGAACCAATAGAAAAGGAGAAAAAGAATATGATTATGGTAGGAAAACCTGCACCAGTGTTTAAGGCACCCGCCTATCACAATGGAGCATTTACAGAAGTTAATCTAGA
>LFTD01000083.1:0-3439 GCA_001512625.1 Clostridiales bacterium DTU036
TCTGCAACAGCCTGCTGGGCCCTTACGTAGGCAACTCCACCACCTGGTAGAATTCCCTCTGCAACGGCAGCTCTAGTGGCGTTTAGGGCGTCCTCGATGCGGAGTTTTCTCTCCTTCATCTCAATTTCTGTGGTTGCCCCAACCCTAATTACTGCAACTCCACCTGAAAGCTTTGCTAAGCGCTCTTGGAGTTTTTCTATATCAAATTCTGAATCTGAATTTTCAATGTCATTTCTAATCTGACTAATCCTGGCCTGAATACTTTCCTTATCACCATAGCCATCACTGATGATGGTGTTATCCTTGGTAATATGAACATTCTTAGCCCTTCCAAGCTCGTTTAGCTTAACCTCTTTAAGGTCATGGCCAAGGTCCTTAGAGATATATTTTCCACCTGTTAGAACCGCTATATCTTCTAGCATGTCCTTTCTTCTATCTCCAAAGCCAGGGGCCTTAACAGCTACAACATCAAAGGTTCCCCTTAGTTTATTTACAACTAGGGTTGTTAGGGCTTCTCCCTCGATATCCTCTGTAATCATAAGCAGTTTTTGTCCACTCTCAAGAATCTGCTCAAGTAGAGGAACAATTTCTGCATTATTTGAAATTTTATGGTCAGTGATAAGAATTAGAGGTTCTTCAAGACTGGCTGTCTTCTTTTCTATATCATCAATCATATAGGGTGAAATATAACCCCTCTCAAACTGCATACCTTCTACAACTTCGAGCTCAGTTGATGTGGACTTACTTTCTTCAACAGTGATAACTCCATCTCTACCCACTTTTTCCATGGCCTCAGAGATGATTTCTCCTACCTTGTCGTCTCCTGCAGAGTTTGCCGCAACATGGGCAATATCACCACTCTCATTAACTGCAACAGAGATACTCTCTAGATAGGCAACAGCAGCCTCAGTGGCTCCTTCAATTCCTTTTTTAATCAGGATAGGATTAGCTCCAGCAGCAACGTTTTTAAGGCCTTCTCTTACCATGGCTTGGGCAAGTACTGTTGCTGTTGTTGTCCCATCTCCTGCCACATCATTGGTCTTGGTGGCAACTTCTTTTACAAGCTGGGCACCTAGATTTTCAAAGGCGTCTTCCAGTTCTATTTCCTTGGCAATGGTAACTCCATCATTGGTAATAAGAGGGGCTCCAAAGCTTCTTTCAAGAATTACATTTCTTCCCTTAGGTCCTAAAGTAACCTTAACAGTATCAGCTAGTAGGTTAAGTCCTGTTTCCAGACTCTTTCTAGCATCCAGTGCATGTTTAATATCCTTAGCCATCTTTCCTCCTAAATAATAATTGCAAGTATATCTTCATTGTCTATGATGACATACTCCTGATTTTCATATTTAACCTTGGTGCCTGCATATTTTTTGTAGTAAACCTTGGCGCCCACTACTAGGCCCAGCTCCTCACCCTCATCAGTTGTAGCAACAACTTCTGCCATTTGGGGTTCTTCCTTTTCCCCTGCCAGAATAAGGCCACTGCCTGTGGTGGTCTTGGCTTCAATTTCTTTTAGTACAACACGTGCTCCAATTGGCTTAATTGACATATTTCTTCCTCCTTCTATAATATCCACTCCATAATATACCCTTCTATAGTAGGTCTTATCATGAAGATTTAGTCTTTGTTCCAGTCCTCATNNTGCTCAGCCAGAGCCTTCTTAATCCAGGTATCTACTGGAAAGGCGTCCCTCTTTCCAAAGGCGAAGAGCAGGACGCAGGATGCCACCTTCTTACCAACTCCCTTGGCTTTTTCCAGTTCCTTACCAGCTGAGAATGAATCAAGCTCATAAAGGCTCTCTAGATCCACCTGGCCACTGGCAATAAGGTTTGCCGCATGATGGATATACTTGTCCCTGTAACCAAGCCCCAGGGCTCTTAGGTCCTCCACCTTGGCCTCAGCCAACTGCTCTGGCCTGGGAAAGGCGTAGTAGCCTGGTTCCAGCTCATCTCCATAGTTTTCAGCCAGCCTCTCAACTAGACTCTTAATCCTGGGAATGTGGTTGTTGGCAGAGATAATAAAACTAATCAGGGTCTCAAAGGGTTCTTGTCTTAGCATATGTAGGCCCCTACCATGCTCTACTGCCGCTGCCATAAAAGGATCAATCTTTGAGATGGCCTCTTCTTTTTCTTCTAGGTCATCTTCAAAACCCAGGTAGTTAAGGAGCCAATCAAGCTCATCCTCCCTAATTCCTTCAACATAAAGGTAGTCCCCTTCTTTTCTAAGCCTTAGAACCTTATCCTCCACCACCCCTACGAAACTATCCCCCTCTTGGTTCCAGCGAAAGCACTGGCCATTAAAAAAGGTGTTTTCTGGGGAAAAACTTGTTTTAATCTTCATTTAAAAGCTCCTGTATTAAGATTTTGAAGAGATAGCTCTTCATGGCTAGATGGAGTAGGACTATATCCTTATCAAGTCCCCTTACCTCTTCGAGAACCTCTTCCTTAGCCCCTTCTAGAATCTCAAGATAGCGCTCATAAGTGGTCTTGCCAGGACTAAGCCTGGCAAATAGGCCTTCCATTTCTTCCAGGCTTAGAACCTGCTTTAAGACCCCAATCATACTTAACCTGGCTAAGTGGTTCCTATCATACTTTTTCTTTTCTGCTCTGGGCACTATACCTGCCTTTACATAGTTATTAACCATGGAAGAAGTTAGGCTCTGCTGGCTCCTGGCAAAATAAATCTGGTCCTCCATAAGTAACAGGAGCTGGTCCATATATAGGAGCATGTCTGGGAAATCTTCCCAGCTCCTTATAGTCTCTTCTTCTAGAGAATCCAGTAGCCCTTTTAGCTTATCCATAGGATCTCCCTTCTTCTAAGGCAAGTGATATAAGATTAAAAACTCTTACATCTAGTTTTCAATACTACATCTATATACCCAAAGAATAATAATAAAACCATTTATTCAAAGAAATCCTTTTTGTTTTTAAGCATAAAAATAGCACCTTCCTATCTTCAAGAAAGAAAGTGCCATTTTACTATCTATTACCTAGCTTGAACAAGTTTCTTTAAATATCTTCCTATAAGAAAACCTTGGCCAGGGCAAATAGGAAGGCAATGACATAGGTAAGTTTTGGTACCTCCTTACCCCTACCAGCAAAGAGCTTGATTAGAGCAAAGCTTATTATACCAAAGACAATTCCCTCATTAATTGCATAGGCAAAGGGCATCATAGCTATAGTCAAAAAGGCTGGTACTGCTTCTGTAAAGTCTTGCCAGTTAATTTCGCCAACAGGGCTCATCATGTAGCAGCCTACAATAACAAGCGCAGGTGCTGTAGCAGCTGTTGGAACCATTAGAAATAGTGGGGCAAAAAATAGGCTCAGAAGAAAGAGAATTGAGGTAGTAAAAGCGCTCATACCTGTTCTTCCTCCCTCGGCAACTCCCGAAGCACTCTCTACATAGGTAGTAACTGTTGAGGTTCCCAGCATAGCTCCAA
>LFTD01000083.1:3506-4299 GCA_001512625.1 Clostridiales bacterium DTU036
TCAAACTTCATAAAGGTTGGGGCAAGACTTGGAGGGGCAGAGAAAATTGCTCCCAGGCCTCCTGTGGGAAACTGGGTTACTCCTAGAGGAATCCCAACTAGTGTCATTACAAAGATTCCAATAAGTATTGCTCCCTTGATATTCTTACTAATAAGTATAGCAATGAATACGATCCCTGCCAGGGTCATTAGGACTTCCTTATCTAAGATATTGCCTAGGGCCAGTACCACACCATCACCTTGAACAATAAGGCCAACATTACTCACACCTATAAAGGCAATAAAGAGTCCAATTCCTACGGATATGGCCTTCTTTAGAGAAAGGGGAATACTGTTTATTATAGCCTCTCTTACATTAAAAAATGAAAGAAGAATAAAAATAATACCTTCTAAAAAGACAGCTGTAAGAGCCATCTCCCAGGAATAGCCTAGTTGTAAAACCACATAGTAGGCAAAAAAGGCATTAAGACCCATTCCCGGCGCTAGTGCAAAGGGTAACTTGGCTAAGAAGGCCATAAATAGGGTTGCAATCATAGATGAGAGGGCAGTTGCTGTAAATACTGCGCCCATATCCATACCTGCATCAGCCATAATAATCGGATTGACCACCAGTATGTATGCCATAGTCATAAAAGTTGTTATACCTGCATTTATTTCTCTTCCCATGTTGGTGTTATTACCTTGGAAATCGAAATACTTAGAGAAAAAACCGTTTTCGCTCATTATACCTCCTCCTTTGTTCACACATGATTACTATAGCATTTAAAGCTAGGAAAATAAAGCTCTTTAAAGTA
>LFTD01000027.1 GCA_001512625.1 Clostridiales bacterium DTU036
CTGATTTTGTAAACTTAGATTATTCGATAATCTCGGCAACAGCACCAGCGCCAACTGTACGACCACCCTCACGAATGGAGAACTTTAGACCTTCTTCGATAGCAATTGGGTATAGAAGTTCGATTTCCATGATGATGTTATCGCCAGGCATACACATTTCTTGTCCTTCTGGGAACTCAATGGAGCCTGTTACGTCAGTTGTTCTAAAGAAGAACTGAGGTCTGTATCCTGGGAAGAATGGTGTATGACGTCCACCCTCTTCTTTCTTAAGAACGTATACTTGGGCCTTAAACTTCTTGTGAGGTTTGATTGTACCAGGCTTGGCCAGAACTTGTCCACGCTCGATTTCATTTCTTTGAACACCTCTTAGAAGAATACCAACGTTATCACCAGCTTGTCCTTCGTTAAGAGTCTTTTGGAACATCTCAACTCCAGTAACAACTAGTTTTCTAGCTGTGTCGGATAGACCAACTAGTTCAACTTCATCACCAATCTTGACATGACCACGCTCAATACGACCAGTTGAAACTGTTCCACGACCTGTAATGGAGAATACGTCCTCAACAGGCATTAGGAAAGGCTTGTCAACATCACGGGCTGGCTCTGGGATATACTCATCAATGATTTCAAATAGTTCAATGATGTCATCTCCCCAATGGCTTGAAGGATCTTCAATAGCCTTAAGAGCAGAACCACGAACGATGGGTGTATCATCACCTGGGAAATCATATTCGTCTAGTAGTTCACGGATTTCCATTTCTACTAGTTCTAGTAGTTCTTCGTCATCAACCATGTCACATTTGTTTAGGAAAACAACGATATAAGGAACACCAACTTGACGTGAAAGCAGGATGTGCTCTCTTGTCTGAGGCATGGCACCATCAGCAGCACTAACAACTAGGATAGAACCATCCATCTGGGCAGCACCAGTAATCATGTTCTTAACGTAGTCGGCGTGACCAGGACAGTCAACGTGAGCATAGTGACGATTAGGTGTCTCATACTCTACGTGGGAAGTTGAGATTGTAATACCACGCTCTCTCTCTTCTGGAGCCTTGTCAATCTTATCATAATCCACAGCGTCACCTAGTTGGTAACGATCATATAGAGTTTTTGTAATAGCAGCAGTAAGAGTTGTTTTACCATGGTCAACGTGACCGATGGTACCGATATTCAAGTGTGGTTTAGTTCTTTCAAATACTTGTTTAGCCATTTTTTCCTCCTCTTATTTCAACACTTTTTCTGAAATGGACTCAGGTACTTCTTCGTAATGATCAAATTGCATTGTGTAGATGGCCCTACCTTGGGACTTACTACGTAGGTCAGTTGCATAACCAAACATTTCTGATAGGGGTACTTGGGATCTGATTATCTGGGCACCGCCTTCGGCTTCCATTCCCTCAAGTCTACCTCTTCTTGAGTTAATGTCTCCCATTACATCTCCTAAATACTCTTCTGGAGTGGTTATTTCCACTTTCATATAGGGTTCAAGTAGCTTGGCACCAGCTTGCTCCAAAGCTTTCTTTATAGCCATACTACCGGCTATTTTGAAGGCCATTTCTGAGGAGTCTACATCGTGGTAGCTACCATCATATAGTTCAACTTCTATATCAACAACCTCATAGCCACCAAGGATACCACTGGTGAGGGCTTCTTGAATTCCCTGATCTACAGAAGGAATATACTCCTTGGGAACTGTTCCACCTACGACTGAATCAATAAACTTGTAGCCAGATCCGGGTTCACCCTTTCTGACTCTAAGTTTAACATGACCATACTGACCACGACCACCACTTTGACGGGCGTGCTTGTAATCAACTTCAGTATCTCTAGCAATGGTCTCTTTGTAAGCAACTTGAGGTGCTCCGATGTTGGCCTCTACCTTGAACTCCCTTAGAAGTCTATCTACGATAATCTCTAGGTGAAGCTCTCCCATACCAGCGATGATTACCTGTCCGGTTTCATCATTGGTAAAGGTCTTAAAGGTAGGGTCCTCTTCGGCTAGTTTTGCAAGAGCAAGTCCCATTTTCTCCTGACCAGCTCTGGTCTTTGGTTCAATGGCTACTGATATAACAGTATCTGGGAATTCCATGGATTCTAGGATAACTGGATGTTTCATATCACAGAGGGTATCCCCTGTTCCAGTTGATCTTAGCCCAACGGCTCCAGCAATATCTCCTGCATATAAATCTTTAATTTCTTCTCTATCATTGGCAGACATCCTTAGGATACGGCCAATTCTTTCGCGTTTGTCTTTAGTTGAGTTTAAGACTGTATCGCCTGAATTAAGAACTCCTGAGTAAACTCTTAAGAAGGTTAACTTTCCTACAAAAGGGTCAGTCATAATCTTAAAAGCTAGAGCACTAAAGGGCTCATCATCTCCTGCTATTCTTTCTTCAGTCTCTCCTGTATCAGGATTTTCACCAGTAATTGGTGGGATATCCACAGGAGAAGGCATATAGTCTACGATTGCATCAAGCAGCATCTGTACTCCCTTATTCTTATAGGCAGTGCCACAAAGAACGGGAATCATTTCACCTTGGATGGTAGCTTTTCGGATAGCTTTTCTCAGCTGGTCATTGTTGATTTCTTCACCAGAGAAATAGGCATCCATAAGCTCTTCATTGGTTTCTGCGACGGACTCAATTAGCTTTTCTTTATATTCGCTTGCAAGGTCTACTAGGTCGGCAGGAATTTCAGTTACTTCAACTTCCTGACCAAAATCTCCTTTAAAGATCTTCGCGTTTTCTTCAATAAGATCCACCATACCTACAAAGCTATCTTCAGCTCCAATAGGAATTTGTAGTGGAACAGGATTAGCACCTAGGCGAGTCTTCATTTGGCCTACAACCTTAAAGAAGTCAGCACCTGTGATATCCATTTTATTTATAAAAGCAAGTCTTGGAACTCCATAACGGTCAGCCTGTCTCCAGACTGTTTCTGTTTGGGGCTCAACACCACCTTTGGCACAGAAAACTGTTACGGACCCGTCCAGTACACGAAGTGACCTTTCAACCTCTGCTGTAAAGTCGACGTGACCAGGAGTATCAATTATATTGATACCGTGATCTTTCCAAACTGTCGTCGTTGCTGCTGAAGTAATCGTAATGCCTCGTTCTTGCTCCTGGCTCATCCAGTCCATTGTGGCTGAACCATCGTGGGTTTCCCCAAGTTTGTAATTCTTTCCTGTATAAAATAGGATTCGCTCAGTAGTTGTTGTCTTACCAGCATCAATATGAGCCATTACCCCTATATTTCTTACCTTCTCTAAAGGAAAGAGTCTTGGCATTGATTACCTCCTTTCAGGCCACATTAGTATCTAAAATGTGCAAAGGCCTTATTAGCTTCTGCCATTTTGTGGACTTCGTCTCTTTTCCTAACAGCTCCGCCAGTGTTATTCATGGCATCAAGTATCTCAGCTGTAAGGCGTTCTTGCATAGTTCTTTCTTTTCTTTTTCTAGTATATTCTACTAACCATCTAAGTCCTAGAGTTTGGCGTCTTTCAGGACGAACCTCAATTGGAACCTGATAGTTGGCTCCACCAACACGACGGGCCTTAACTTCTACAACAGGCATAACATTGTTTAGAGCTTCATTAAAGCAATCTAGAGCAGGCTTCCCAGTTTTCTCTGAAGCAGCTTCTAGAGCACCATAAACAATATCTTGTGCTATGCCCTTTTTGCCGTCAAGCATTACATTATTAATTAGTTTTGTAATGACTTTACTACCGTATACGGCATCGGGTAGCACATCTCTTTTTGGAACTCTACCTTTTCTTGGCACTTTCCTTCCCTCCTTATAATACTATTTTCATCGGTACTGAACCATAAAAAGGCTTATTTTTTAGGCCTTTTAACGCCGTATTTCGATCTGGCCTGTTTTCTATTCTGAACCCCGGCTGTGTCTAATACACCGCGAACAATATGATAACGTACCCCGGGGATATCCCGGACTCTTCCACCACGGATTAAAACAACGCTGTGCTCTTGAAGATTATGACCTTCACCAGGAATATAAGCAGTAACTTCCATTCCATTAGTTAAACGTACCCTAGCTACTTTACGTAGAGCTGAGTTAGGCTTCTTAGGTGTAACAGTCATAACTGATGTGCACACTCCTCTTTTTTGAGGGGCTTCGTGCTTGGTGGCTTTATTTTGCAAAGTGTTAAAACTCCTTTGCAGTGCAGGGGTTGAACTTTTAGTTTTCTTATCTTGACGACCCTTGCGTACCAATTGATTAATTGTTGGCATGGTTCCTCCTTTCACTAATATTTTTCTTCTAAAACTCTAGGTGTTTACCCAGTAATAGATGGTTTAACTTAAAATAATCATACCTTAAGAATTCTATCACTTCTAAGCTAACTAGTCAACAGGAAAGCTCCCCCGAATTATTCATTCGGGGAAGTTTCTATATACCTATAGCGATTGATTCCAGTTCCTGCTGGAATCAGTTTACCAATAATAACGTTTTCCTTAAGACCAACCAGTCTATCTTCCTTGCCCCTTATAGCAGCATCGGTTAGAACCCTGGTAGTCTCTTGGAAGGAAGCGGCTGATAGGAAGGAGTCTGTTGATAGACTGGCCTTGGTAATACCAAGTACAATTCTCTCACCAGTAGCAGGCCTTAGACCCTGGGCTTCCATCTCCTTGTTAATCCTGACAAACCTCTGGTAATCTTCATTGTTTCCTGGAATAAACTCTGTATCCCCAGAATCAATTATCCTTATCTTAGAAAGCATTTGTTTAGCAATTATCTCAATATGCTTGTCATTTATAGCAACTCCCTGGCTGACATAAACTCTTTGTACTTCCTTAACAATATAGTTTTCTACCCCTTCGACTCCAGTAATACTGATAATCTCAGTTGGATAGAGGGAACCATCGGTAAGTTGCTCACCCTTTTCAACAAAGCTTCCTTCTTTAAAGCGGATCTTGGAGCCATAAACAACCTGGTATTTGTCTACTGAACCATCCTCAGTTGTTATATGGATTTCCTTACGTCTGCCCTCTTCAAAAATATTAAGTGTTCCAGCTTCTTTAGCCATAAGAGCTAGACCCTTTGGCTTTCTTGCTTCAAAGACCTCCTCTACCCTGGGGAGACCCTGGGTAATGTCAGCTCCAGCAACTCCACCTGTGTGGAAGGTCCTCATAGTCAGCTGAGTTCCTGGTTCACCAATGGACTGGGCAGCAATAGTTCCAACTGCCTCTCCCACGCTAACGCTTCTGCCATCTGCAAGGTTAATACCATAGCATTTAGCACAGACTCCACCTTCACACTCACAGCTAAGGACACTTCTGACTTTAACCTTAGTAAGGCCACTCTCCTCAATATCTCTAGCAATGGCTGAGTTTATCATGGTGTTTTTATCACAGATCAGCCTGCCCCTCTTGGTTTTAATATCCTCTGCAGGATAGCGACCAAGAATCCTATCGGTGAGATTTTCTATAACCTCATTGCCTTCTTTAATAGCAACTAGTTCCACGCCCTCGGAGGTTCCACAGTCCTCAACCCTTACAATAACATCCTGGGCTACATCCACCAGCCTTCTGGTTAGATAACCAGAGTCAGCTGTTCTAAGAGCAGTGTCAGCTGAACCCTTTCTAGCCCCGGTTGTTGAAATAAAGTACTCTAGAATGGATAGGCCCTCTCTAAGGCTGCCAAGAATTGGAACCTCAACTGTTTTACCAGTGGCTGAGGCCATGTTTCCACGAATACCACAGATCTGAGAAATCTGGTTAGCATTACCCCTAGCTCCCGACTGGCTCATAATATATAAGCTATTCATGGTGCCCAGGTTATTAATTACGGCATTCTTAATATCATCCTTGGTATCGCCCCAAATCTTAATAACAAACTCATGGCGCTCATCATCACTAATCATACCCTTCTTATAGAAGTCAATGTACTTATCTTCAAGAATCTTAGTCTTTTCTATAAGCTCACTCTTCTGAGGAGGAATAACCATGTCAGCCATAGATATGGAGATAGCAGACTTAGTTGAATATTTAAAACCTAAGTCCTTTATGTTATCCAGCATCTGGGCTGTCACGTGGGAGCCCTTGGTCTCATAGGTGTGGCCAATTATATATTCTAGCACCTTCTGAGTACAAAGCTGGTCAACTTCCAGGGCAAAGGGTTCCTTCTTCCTATCAACAAGGCCTATATCCTGAGGGATCTTACTATTGAAGATAAATCTTCCAACAGTGCTCTCAATAATACTTGAACCCTTGTCATTAGTCATCTTTACATTAACCATGGCGTGAAGATCAACCAAATTGTTTTCAAGGGCCATTATCATCTCATCAAAGCTTGAGAAGAATTTTCCTTGTCCTAGGGCATCTTCCTTGTGAAGTGTTAGATAGTAGCAGCCCATAACCATGTCCTGGGTTGGAGTGGTAATTGGCTTACCATCCTTAGGTGCCAGTATATTATTAGAGCTTAGCATCAAGAACCTTGCTTCAGATTGAGCCTCGACACTTAGAGGCACGTGGACCGCCATCTGGTCACCATCAAAGTCAGCATTATAGGCTGTACACACAAGGGGATGGAGCTTAATTGCCTTACCTTCAACTAGGACAGGCTCAAAGGCCTGGATACCCAGCCTATGCAGAGTGGGAGCCCTATTTAGTAGGACAGGATGCTCCTTGATAACCTCTTCCACCACATCCCAAACCTCTGGATGCTCCTTTTCCACCATTCTCTTAGCACTTCTAACATGGCTGGCCTTGTCATAGGTCATAAGCCTTCTCATTACAAAGGGCTTATAAAGCTCTAGGGCCATCTTCTTTGGAAGACCACACTGGTAAAACTTGAGTTCTGGTCCAACAACAATAACTGAACGGCCAGAGTAGTCAACCCTTTTTCCTAGAAGGTTTTGTCTAAACCTTCCCTGCTTACCCTTAAGCATATCGCTAAGGGATTTTAGAGGTCTCTTACCAGGTCCTGTTACTGGCCTGCCCCTTCTTCCATTGTCTACTAATGAGTCAACAGCCTCTTGGAGCATACGCTTTTCATTTTTAATTATTATCTCAGGAGCTCTTAGGTCTAAGAGCTTCTTAAGTCTGTTATTTCTATTAATAACCCTTCTATAAAGGTCGTTTAGGTCAGAAGCCGCAAAGCGGCCACCATCAAGCTGGACCATTGGCCTAAGATCTGGTGGGATTACTGGAATAACATCCAGAATCATCCACTCAGGCTTGTTACCTGAACTTCTAAAGGACTCAACAACATCAAGCCGCCTAACAGCCTTGCTTCGTTTTTGTCCTGTACTGGTCTCAATAATCTCCCTTAGCTCTTCGCTAAGCTCATCAAGATCAATCTCCAGTAAAAGTTCCTTAATAGCTTCAGCTCCCATTCCAGCTTTAAATCTATTGCCAAAAACATCTCTATTCTCAGCATACTCCTGCTCAGTGAGGATTTGATACTTCATAAGAGTAGTATCACCCTCATCTAGAACTATATAGGAAGCAAAGTAAAGAACCTTCTCTAAATTTTTAGGTGAGATATTTAGGAGGATACCCATTTTTGAAGGGATACCCCTAAAGTACCATATATGTGATACAGGGGCTGCAAGCTCAATATGGCCCATGCGCTCTCTACGAACGCTGGCCTTAGTAACTTCTACTCCACACTTATCACAAATTACACCTTTAAAGCGGATTCGCTTATATTTACCGCAGTGACATTCCCAGTCCTTTGTAGGTCCAAATATTTTCTCACAGAAAAGTCCTTCTTTTTCAGGCTTTAAAGTTCGATAGTTGATAGTTTCAGGTTTTTTGACTTCACCATAAGACCATTCTCTGATCTTCTCAGGAGAAGCAAGTCCGATTCTTATAGAATCAAAATTATTAAATTCCAATACAGCTCTCCCTTCTACTCTTCTTCACTATCGTCAAATTCATCAGTATCAGGGTATTCTAGATCAACTTCTTGCATATCATCTAGACTATCCATGTCATATTCTTCTTTGGTAT
>LFTD01000072.1:0-6372 GCA_001512625.1 Clostridiales bacterium DTU036
TTGTGCTTGCCCTTTTAATTTACTTGTGGTAATATCACTGCGGAAGGAGTGAAAATGCAAAATATTTATTCAAGTGGCCAGCTCATGAGCCAACTATGCAATTTTTTCACATGACAACAAAAGCTTACTTCATGGCATGAAGTTACTTTTGCTGCAATCCTTTCCACATCTATTTAGTATTTCTAGATAAGTCTTTTTGGTGGATCTTAGGATTACTATGCCAGAAAAGGGCTTATAAATTCCCAAATCTACAAATTAAAAAACATATTGCCTAGTTTTTTAGGTTATTTTTTGAGTGCTATAAGCCCTTAAAAAACAAAAAAAGGAGAAAAGAGAAGTGAAGAAAAAATCAATTCTAGTTTTGATGCTGATTTTTACTCTAGTGCTTGTCAGTAGCTGTGCTAAGACAGAGGCACCCGTAGAGAAAGAAGAGATTGAAGATGTAGTAGAGGATCCTGTAGAGGATGAAGTGGCTGATGAGCCAGAAGAAGAAAGTGACAAGCTGGACTTTGGTGGTAGAACCATGAATGTGGTCACCACCTCAGAAAAGTACATTGAGCTTTTTGACGCTTTTGGCGAAGAAGTAAATGCCAAGGTAGAATTTCTTTCTATGAGTAGTGGTGAGGTTATCGCCAGGATTGAAGCCGAGGGCGGGACCCCCATGGCCGACCTATGGTTTGGTGGTGGAGTTGACGCCTTTATGGCAGCCAAGGAAAAAGGCTTCTTAGAGAGTTATAAGCCTCTAGAAATTGACAAGGTTGATTCTAGGTTTGTTGATAAGGATAATTTCTGGGCCTCTAAGGGTCTAACGGTAGTAGGCTTTCTTGTTAATGAAGCCCAGCTAGCTGAAAAGGGCCTTGAAGTACCTACAACCTGGGCTGAGCTAGCCGATGAAAAGTATGCAGACGAGATTATCATGGCCAACCCTGCAATTTCTGGTACTACCTATGGAGCTGTTAAGGGTATACTTGATATGATGGGCGAAGAAGAGGGCTGGGACTATCTAGAAAAACTAGATGCCAATATTCCCTTCTATGGTAAAAGAGGTAAGGATCCTGAAGAGCTAACCGTTGCAGGAGAATTCTCCATTGGAATTATCCCCGCAGACAAAGGTTCCTTTGATGTAGCTGAAAAAGAAAACCTAAGAGTTATCTATCCAGAAGATGGTATTCCATGGGTTCCAGAGGGAGTTGCCATTTTTAAAGGTGGAGAAGGCAGTGATATAGCTGCAGCCTTTATAGACTATATGCTAAGAGATGAAAACCAGAAGATTCTTTCCCAGCTCGATGGAAAGGATTCTGCTCAAATGATTAAAGAAGGAATTGAAGGCTATGATCTAGGTCTACCCAAGGAAAAGCTTATCGAGCAGGATATCTCAACCTTTGGCTCTATGAGAGAAGAGATTCTTTCAAGATGGGAAGAATTAACAAAGGGTAAGTAGGTGAGACTATGGATGGAGGAAGAAGACTACTAAATGTGACCGATAGAGCTCTGAGAATTTTCATGGCTTTCTTAGTCCTGGTCTTTGTCCTCTATCCCTTTATAGCAGTGTTTTTAAAGGCTCTTCTTAAAGAGGGAAGCTTTGGATTTTCTGAGTTTCTCTTTATTAAAGAAGAGCTTTATCTTCTTAAAAACTCTTTAAAGTCCTCTTTTTTGACAGCCAGCATTTCAACCATATTTGCTATTTCTTTAAGCCTGATGACTTTTTTTATAAGTAAGAGGCAAAGAAGCTTTTTAATGTTTGTCCTGCTGCTAACTATGGTGTCTCCCCCCTTTATAGGCTCCTTAACCTATATCCAGCTCTTTGGAAGAAATGGATTTATCACAAAGACCATATTGGGTCTTTCTATTAATCCCTATGGGATGTGGGGAGTGGTTTCAGTTCAGACCCTGGGCTTTACCTCGGCTACGGCCATGCTACTTATTACCTATCTTGATAGCTTTGATGGCACCATGATAGAGGCAGCCAGGAGCCTGGGAGCCAAGACCTCTTCAATCTTAGTAGATATAGTTTTACCCCTTATTAGACCAGCAATCCTTGTAAGTTTTTTACTGAACTTTATTAGGGCCATGGCTGACTTTACCAGTCCTATGATTATAGGCGGAGCCTTTAATACTCTGGCTACAGAGGGCTACCTATCAATCATTGCCAAGGGGAATTCCCCTAGGGCTTCTGCCATATCCCTGGTGCTCTTTTTGCCATCTATAGTTGTTTTTATTATTTACTCTTATTATTACAAACAGCAACAAAGAGCCAGTAAAAATCTTAGAAGGGTTTCAAGCAGGATGGAAAAATCAGGACTCTACTATGTTCTAGCATTTTTAGCAGGGTTTTTTATCCTCTGGCTATTAATCCAGTATCTTGCAGTTTTTAGTGCAGCCATCACAGACAGGTATCAGGGGAAGACCTTTTTTACCCTGCAAAACATCAAAGATGCCAGGCCCCATATCAGGGATAGTTTTGTGAGAAGTATAGGCTACTCCCTTATTGGAGCCCTGGTATCAAGCCTTTTGGCGCTGGTACTATCCTACTATGCCTTTATTAGAAACTTTAAGTATATGAAGGTCATAGACTTTATTGCCAATATGCCCTATATAGTGCCAGGGACCTTCTTTGGACTTGGCTATATATTTGCCTTTAATAAGGAGCCCCTTAAACTAACAGGAACAGCCCTTATAGTAATTTTGAACCTGATATTTAGGCAGCTACCCATGTCAATTAGGACGGTCCAAACCAGTATGGGGCAGATAGAAGAGGAAACTATGGCTTCGGCTAAGGACCTGGGGGCCCATAACCTCTATATCTTAAAGGATCTGGTTTTCCCCCTCTCAGCGTCGGGTCTTTTCCTAGCCTTTACCAATGGCTTTATTTCCTCTATGACTACAGTAGGCTCAATTATCTTTCTAGTTTATCCTTCGAGAAAGCTGGCAACTCTTGTGCTCTTTGATCTGGTTAATTCAGGCAAGTACAAGGTAGCTTCAGTCCTGTCGGTTTTTATTATCTTGATTTGCCTGGGAACCAGTCTGGTATCCTACGCCGTATATAGGAGGGGTCATGTTAGTAGAAGTTAAAAACTTAAATAAGTCCTATGGAGACCTTAAGGCCCTGGACCAGGTAAGCTTTGAAGCTGAAAAACAAGAGATTATCTGTGTCCTAGGCCCCTCGGGCTGCGGCAAGACTACCCTGCTCCAGTCCCTGGGAGGCTTTGTAGAGCTTGACTCAGGGACTATAATGATTGATGGAAAAAGTATCGAGAAGCTAGCAGCAGAAGATAGGCCTGTAGCTACGGTTTTTCAGTCCTATGGGCTTTTTCCCCATATGAGTGTTCTTGATAACATAATCTATGGTCTTAAGTTTAGAAACTATAAAAAGAAGGCTGCCAGGCAGGAGGGTATGGTCATGGTCAGGACCCTGGGCCTAGAGGGTCATGAAAATAAGAAGGTCACCCAGTTATCCGGTGGCCAGCAGCAAAGGGTGGCGCTAGGTAGGGCCCTTATTGTGAGGCCCAAGCTTCTACTTCTAGATGAGCCTTTTTCAAATCTTGATACCAGGCTAAGGGATAGTATGAGACAGGAACTTTTAAGGATTAGGGATATTTTTGGGATAACCATGGTCTTTGTCACCCATGATCAGGAGGACGCCTTTAGCATAGCTGATAGGATTATCCTTATGAACCATGGAAGGCTAGAGCAGATTGGTGGGGCTAGGGATGTCTATGATCAGCCTGCCAGTGACTTTGTTTTAAATTTCCTTGGCAGGACCAACCTATCAGATGAGGGTTATGTAAGACCTGAAGCTATCAGGCTTGTCAGGGGTGGCAGGGGAGCCAGGATAGTAGGAAAGGTATTTAAGGGATTTTATAGCCAGTATACTGTAGAGGATGATAAGGGAAGCTATCAGGTTATTAGCCTGGAGGATGACTTTGAGGTGGGCCAGGAAGTTGGTCTTGAAATGGAGATAAGAAGCATATGAAAATACTGCATGTTATGGCCCAGCTACCGGCCAGGACTGGTTCTGGGGTCTACTATAGAAATATGATAGAGGAGTTTAAGGCCTATGGCCATACTCAGAAGGCTCTTTTTGCCATGCAGCCAGGATATGGCTGGGAAATTTTAGGTGAAGAAGATTCATATCCAGTCCACTTTCAAACAGAGGAGCTACCCTTTCCCATAGCTGGGATGAGCGATGTTATGCCCTATGAGCATACAGTCTACTCAGAGATGACTGATACCATGCTAGATCAGTGGAAGGCAGCCTTTAGAGAAAAACTAGAGGAAATAAAAAAGGAATATGAGCCAGATTTAATCTTCGCCCACCACCTTTGGATTCTAACCTCCATGGTCAGGGAAATTTTTCCTGATACCAAGGTCATTGGAATTTGCCATAATACAGACCTGCGCCAGGCTAGGATGAATCCTAGTATAAAAGAAAATCATGTTCTTGACCTTGATAGGCTGGACTTTGTATATGCTGCCAGTGAGGAGCAGAAAAAAGAGATTGAAGAGGTTTACTCAATCCCACTTGAAAAGCAAGTGGCCGTGGGTGGAGGCTTTAACCAAAACATCTTCTATCCTCCAAGTAAAAAGGAGTATTCTAAAAAGATTCGTCTGGCCTACTGCGCTAAGATTGATCCTTCTAAGGGAATCTATGAACTGGTGGAGGCCTATAGAGAGCTGGGCCTTGAGGATACTAGTTTAGACATAATTGGAGTGCCTCAAGAAGAGGAGAATAGGAAAAGAATTACAAAGGCCATTGAAGGAGATGATAGCATCAGGCTCTACAATGTTAAAAACCAGGTTGCCCTAGGAGATGAGCTTAGGACCAAGGATATCTTTCTAATGCCCTCCTACTATGAGGGCCTGGGGTTGATGGCAATTGAGTCACTGGCTTGTGGGCTTTATGTTGTGACCACTGAGATTGAGGCCCTAATGAGCCTACTGGGAGATGGGATTAAAGACTCTGGGGTTATTGAATATGTACCCCTTCCCAGGATATATGATGTTGATAAGCCCTATGATGAAGATCTGCCCCTTTTTAAAGAGAGGCTTAAAGAAGCTATTTTGAGGCAGGTTGAAAAAGTAAGAAGGCAGGAAGCTTTTCCTGAAGAAGTAGCAAAAGAAATAAAGACCCACTCCTGGCAGGGCCTGGTGGGTAAGATGAACGACTTTATAGAAAGCTTATAAGGGGGAGGCCAGAGCCAGTAGGAAGGTAGCTTGACACTAGAACTTGCATGCTAGTTGTTTTTTGCCTCTATGTCTTAGACCTAGAAGCAGTCTCCTTTTTCCCCTACCATTCCTAATGAAAAGAAATTTTCAGCTGGCCTAGGCCTCCTTATAATACTACCCTATTTAGGGGATTTTAGCACCCTGTAAAACTACTTAAATTTAAGTAGCCATACTGGGGCTATTTTTATTTAGCCCTTTAAGGAGCCTTTTACCGAGACAAGATGGACCTATCACAAAATAATTACCAATTGTGCTCAATATCTAGTATAATAAGCAAAGAAGGTCATGGCTTTTGAAACCACATATTATTCTATCCCTCACAGGAAAGAAAACCAAGAATTAAACGAAATGTAATCTCCTATGTGGTGGAGCAAGCTATGACTTTCTTTTTGTGCTACCATTTAACTAGAAGTAAGCTATTCATAAGTAGATATTTTTTGACTTACTAGGCCTAGATAGTAGAATTATTTAACTTATAGCTGTAGGTTTTTGCTTAAAAAAGGGGTAAAGACCTATATGGAAGCCATGGTTATAAGTTCCATGATAGAGAACTTATTAGTGTACAAAGGAGTAGAATTTGAAAAGGACAAGACTCCAAATTATTTTGGTTATACTAGTTGTTTTATTTTTGATTTCCTGTCAAAAAGAAACAAATCTAGATAGCAATAATGGAGAAGAACTAGAACTTATTCAAGGCGAGATAGATGAAGAAGACCTTGAAGATGATCTTGAAGAGGACCAGGAAGAAATAATTGAAGATGAGGTCTCACCATATCAAGCTAATAAACTAGTTGGAAGTCCTGGAATTGATTTCTATAATGGGGTAGCAGACCCAAGGACCATAGTTCCATATATAGTAACGGAGATTGATAGGACAACACTGGTGAATAAATATAATGCACTGCCTGAGGATTATGCTCCCGAAGACCTAGAGGAGATTTATACCAACTTGGACCAGGGGTTTTTAAGGGCAGAAGCTGCAAAGGCCTGGAATGAGCTCTTTGAAAAAGCCAGGAGTGAAGGGATTGAACTAGTGGTCCTTAGTTCCTATCGTAGTAAATATGATCAGGAAGACCTCTTTAATAATTATTTTTATGAAGACCCAGAATGGGCATTTTTATATTCTGCTCACCCTAGAAGAAGTGA
>LFTD01000072.1:6428-6977 GCA_001512625.1 Clostridiales bacterium DTU036
TATCAAGAGGGGAAAGAGCATATTACGGGTTATGGCTATGAATCATGGCATTTTCGCTACTTAGGTAAGGAACTTGCAAAGGAATTAGAAGCAAGAGATATTACCTTAGAAGAATACTATGGCTTGTTGGCTTCAGATTATATGGATTTGGAAGGAAAAGATGTAAAAGGGCAGATTATTGTAGATGGTGAGTATGTAAATGTAAGGGAAGGCCCTAGCACCGATTATCGTATAATTGGAGGGGCCAATCAGGGAGAGGTTTTTGATTTTTACGATTCATTAGATGGCTGGTATCTAGTAAGCCTCAATGGTAAAAGTTCCGGATAATATCTGACTATGTTATGAAGATGGAGCCTTATTTTACAAGATAAGAAAAGAAATCTATCTCTTTGTACCCGGCTTTTGCTGGGTATTTTTTGAAGAGTCATATGAGAAGAGCCTTAAGATGCAAAAAAGTAAAACAATTTCTTTTAGGATGGGAAGGGCTTAGCTAAGAATTGATTTGCTAGAGGCGTCCTAGGTTTTGTATAATAGTAGAGGAGTTTTAGA
>LFTD01000125.1 GCA_001512625.1 Clostridiales bacterium DTU036
GTTGGAAATTTGAGAGGAGCTGTCCTTAGTACGAGAGGACCGGGATGGACGTACCTCTGGTGTATCAGTTGTTCCGCCAGGAGCATAGCTGAGTAGCTACGTACGGAACTGATAAGTGCTGAAAGCATCTAAGCACGAAGCAGGCCTCAAGATAAGATTTCCCACTCGAAAGAGTTAAGACTCCAGATAGACTAACTGGTTGATAGGTCAGGAGTGTAAGTGCAGCAATGCATGTAGCAGACTGATACTAATAGTCGAGGACTTGATCTAAGATGACCCATCTATACACTATTTGTTAGTTCCACATCCGGTGACTATAGCAAGAGGGCTACACCTGTTCCCATCCCGAACACAGAAGTTAAGCCTCTTCACGCTGATGGTACTTGGGGGGCGACCCCCTGGGAGAGTAGGTAGTTGCCGGTTTATATAACGCGGAGTAGAGCAGTTGGCAGCTCGTCGGGCTCATAACCCGGAGGTCGCAGGTTCGAATCCTGCCTCCGCAACCACTAAAGGCCCCATGGTCAAGCGGTTAAGACACCGCCCTTTCACGGCGGTAACGCGGGTTCGATTCCCGCTGGGGTCACCATTTTTTGGGAGCATAGCTCAGTTGGGAGAGCACCTGCCTTACAAGCAGGGGGTCACAGGTTCAAGTCCTGTTGCTCCCACCATATCTTGCGGATGTGGCGGAACTGGCAGACGCGCTAGACTTAGGATCTAGTGTTTAACGACGTGGGGGTTCGAGTCCCTTCATCCGCACCAAGGTCTGCAGAAGTGGCTCAGTGGTAGAGCATCGCCTTGCCAAGGCGAGGGTCGGGGGTTCGAATCCCCTCTTCTGCTCCAATAGCATTGATTTTATGTCAGTGCTTTTTTTATTGCATTTATATAGTCATTATGGTCTAATTCTTTTATAGGAGGTTCTATGATTTTAATTATTATTATCTTGATTTTTCTTATTTTGGTTTATCCTCAAAGGCATTTAGTCATAAGAAGATATAGTGGTAACTTTGATGGCCAGATTAAATTCCTGGTCTTAAGTGATATGCATAATAATGGTTTTTTACCATTTGAAAGATTTAAGTCTATCCTTGAAGCTGAGAAGCCAGATGCTATTTTTTTACTAGGAGATATGATAGATAGAAAAGCTGGTTATAAGAATACTTTCAGACTTTTAGATATAATTGTGGATTATGGAAGTCCTATTTTTTATGTTAATGGTAACCATGAGCCACATGCATATGATAAACTAAAGTTATGGGAAAAGCTTGATACCATTGGTGCCATCTGTCTTGAGGATAGACTTTATGAATTTAAAGGTTTAAAGTTTTCTGGAATCAAGTATAAATCTAAATCTAATTTTGAAGCTGATATCTATTTGGCTCATAATCCTGTGGATGCAGTGGGTTCTTACCACCCCGGTCTTTACCTATCTGGTCACACCCACGGCGGGATGGTTAGATTTCCTTTTATAGGAACTTTTTATGTTCCGGGTCAAAAGCTCTTCCCAAAGTATGACAAGGGGCTTTATAGCTTATGTAAAAAGGACCTTATAATTACTTCAGGAATAGGTAATACCTTTTTACCAATTCGCTTTATGAATCCCATTGAGGTACTTTTATTAAGTTAGGAGGGATTATGTATAGAGATACTTATCTTCATATTGATTTAGATCTTTTAGAAGAAAATTTAGACTTTTTAAGAAAAGAGTGGGGGCCATGTGAGATTCTTGCTGTTCTTAAGGCTAATGCCTATGGGCATGGCGCTCAGGTTATGGCTAAAGCCCTTGAAGAAGAGGGGATTAATCATTTTGGGGTGGCTTATTTGAATGAGGCTTTGGATCTAAGAAAGGTTACAAAATCAGATATTTTGTTACTTAGTCCCAGCCCCATGGATCAATACCAAAAAATAGTGGAAGCTGATCTAACTCAGTCTATATCATCTTATGAAGAGGGTTTGGCATTAATCGAAGCAGGTAAGCTTTTATCTAAAAAGGCTAGAGCTGAGATTAAACTTGAGACTGGTTTTTATAGATATGGTTTTCCCGATAGTGACAAGAGCATTGCAGAGATTGAAGACCTTTATAAAAGAGGGCTAGATCTACTTGGTCTCTACAGCCACTTAAGGTTAGTGGGGGAAGAGGAAAATCAGAATCAATTTAATAGATTGATGGATTTTAGTCGGAGGCTTAGTTTAAGGGGAGTGGATTTAAAACTACATATTGCTGATAGTATAGCTTCTCTAAAATATCCGGAATTTAGATTGGATAGAGTTAGGCTTGGAGCACTTATTTATGGCATGACTCCAACTGGGAGCAATATAGATTCAATAAAACCTATTGCCTCATTAAAGACCCGGGTTTCTGGTATAAAAGAGCTTAAAAAGGGCCAGGGGCTAGGATACAATAAAAGCTGGATTGCACAAGTAGATAGCGTAGTAGGCCTGTTTCCCTTAGGTTATGGTGATGGCCTTCCAAGGGGGCTGAGCAATAAGGGACATGTGATTATAAGAGGCCAAAAAGCCCCTATGATTGGCCTAATGAACATGGACTCTTTTGTTGTGGATCTTACCAATATAGAAGGAGTTAAGCTGGGAGATGAAGCCCTTGTTTTTGGTACTGGCCAAAAAGGAGATATGACACTTCAAATTATTGCTGGGTTTATTGACACTAATAAAAATGAAACCCTTGCAAAATTGCAGGCAAGACTTCCTAGGTATTATACAAAAGGTGAAAAAAGTCTCTATTTGGATAGTTTTCTAGGGGAAGAAAAGGGTGATTTATTTAAATAAAAGAAGGAGGCTGAGGCCTCCTTCTTTTATAGGGGATAAACTAGATCATTTTGGTAGATTTGCTCTATGGTCTGGGCCTTGGTTACCAAGTAGTCCTGGCCTTCTTTGACCCAAACTATGGCTGGTTTTGTCATCATGTTGTAGTTACTTGCCATGCTGTAACAATAGGCTCCAGTACTAAAAACTGCTAGGATATCACCTCTACTAGCCTTGAGTAGATAGATATCATGAATAAGAATACCACCTGATTCACAGCATTTACCTACAACGGTATACATGGTGTCCTTGTCATGGCCGAGCTTATTAATAATTTCAGCATGGTATTTAGCCTGGTAGAGAGCTAATCTTATGTTATCAGTCATGCCTCCGTCAACTGCTAAATAGTTTTTTATATCCGGAATATTTTTTATGGTGCCAATTCTATAAAGGGTTAGTCCAGCTTCACCTACAATGCTTCGGCCGGGTTCGCTTACTAAGATGGGTAAGTCCTCTTCGCCAAAGTATTCCTTTACCCTTTTAATAACAGGGTCAAAGAAAAAGCTGAAGGGCTGTGCCTGATCCTGAGGCAGGTAGTTAATGCCAACCCCCCCCACCTATGTTGAGCTCTTTTATGAGTTTATTTTCAAGATACTTATCTATAAATTCAAAAACTAACTCAAGGGACTGGAGATAGGTATGGTTATCCATGAGCTGGCTTCCTAAATGAAAATGAAAGCCATAAAAGTCCATGTAGTCACTTTCTAGAACTCTTTTAAGATGGGGTACTAGACTATCATCAAGGGGGAGGCCAAACTTTGAATCCTTACTCCCCGTAATAATATACTTATGGCTGTTGATATTAATTCCAGGAGTTACTCTAAAAAGCACAGGAACCCTGTAGTTATATTGGCGGCCAAATCTTTCTATATACTCAAGTTCTTCTTTAGAGTCTACAATGATTCTTCCAACCCTGTGTTTAATAGCATATTCCAGCTCTGAATGGAGTTTATTGTTGCCGTTGAACTCTATGTCCTGGGCGTCCATTCCTGCCTTAAGTGCGATTTGGAGCTCCCCTAGAGAAACTGCATCTAGACTAAGCCCCTGGGACTTTATTAAGCCTACCATGGCCTTGTTAAGAAAAGCCTTAGAAGCATAGGCTATACGGGCTTTAGGGTACTTTTCTATAAAGGCCTTCTTCAGTTGATTGATTTTATCTTCCATTGCTGACACAGAATAGACATACAGTGGGGTTCCATATTTGTTGGCAAGATATTCTAAATCGACCCCATCCCACATCAATGTATTTTTCATTATTACCTCTCTTTTAAGTATTATAAGATGAATAAAGCAAGAACCATACCACTAGATTATACTCTAAACCTTGTAAAAAGGACTAGAATAAATTAAAATGTAAACAAGGATTCCATTTTTTCGGAAAATGGTATGGAGAAAAAGAATTATGAGTATTGAAACTATAGCCGATGCTTTAGAAGAAGGCCTGGTTGTTATAGATCAAGATGAAAAGATAAAGGTATTCAATAAAAGCGCCAAGGAAATAACAGGAATTATCTATGATAACAGCCTAGAGCATCCAAGTGGTAGAATAAATAAGGGGGATTACGTTCTAATAGCTGATATAAACCTAGGAGAAGATGATGGCAATCTTAGTTACAGGGGTCTTGAGTTAATTGGAATTAGGGATAAGAGAATAGCTAAAGGCACAACCATTCTAGCAATAGGTAGATATGGACTTCCCCAGGCTAACTACAAGTTTTTTTCTCAGGATCTTGCTTTTAATGAGTTTAATCTTGAAGATAGGATAGATGCCTTAATTTCAAGGCCAGTATCAGCCACTCTACCAAGAGTATTTTTCTCAAGCTTGAGATGGCCAGGGTAAGTTTAGAGAGGGTCTTTTTTTTAGGCTTAATGTCTTTCCTATAGAGATTCCCAGCCTTTCAGAAAGAAAGGAGGACCTCTATTATCTTGTTAGGCATATAGTGGATAAAACTAGTGCTGATTTAGGTATTGGTCCCAAGGAGATTTCCAGCTCTGCCATGGAAAAAATCCTAGCCTACTCTTGGCCGGGCAATATTAGGGAACTTGAAAACGTTATTGAAAGGAGCCTGACTTTAAGTGGATCTGGCATAATCTATCCAGAGCACCTTAATATACCTGAGATTAAACGGGAAGATTTTAAGCTTAAGGCTAGGATGGAAGAAAAAGAAAAGGCTATTCTTGAAGAAATGCTCTGCCTTACTCAAGATAAGGATAAAATTATTGAAATCCTTGGAATTTCCAAGGCAAGTTTATATGAAAAGTTAAAAAAATATGGGCTTAAGGCCAAAAGGAGTTAAGATGAAGGCATTTATTTCAGCAGACATTGAAGGAGTAACAGGGGTATCCCATTGGGATGAAACCAGCCTAGGTAATCCCCAGCATATCAGAGCACAAAAACAGATGACAAGAGAAGTGGCAGCTGCCTGCCAGGCCTGTCTAGATCAGGGATATGAGGTTGTAGTAAAAGACGCCCACTCGTCGGCCAGGAACATTATAGCTGAGGACCTGCCAAGAGGAGTAAAGCTTTTAAGAGGCTGGACATCTGGGCCCCTTTCAATGATGGCAGGCCTAGACGAAAGTTTTGACGCCGTAATTTTTATAGGCTATCATGCTCCAGGCGGTAAAGATGGCAATCCTCTTGCTCACTCCTTTACAAGTACAGACCTATTTACTTGCAGTATAAATGGTAAAATAGCTTCAGAGTTTAGCTTTAACCATCAGGTTGCTAATCACTACTCTATACCATGTATCTTTTTAAGTGGTGACCAGGTCATATGTGACGAGGCTCAAATTTCCGTTCCAGGTATAGAAACCTTGGCAGTTAAAGAAGGAGTGGGAGAGTCTACCCTTGATATTCATCCAGAAGAAGCTTTGGAGAGGATCTATGAAGGGGTTACAAGGGGATTGGAAAAGAAGGCTGAACTAGTACAGGAAGAGCCTCCTTACTATCATGTTAGTTTTCAGTATAGGGCCCATAGCCTGGCCTATAGAGCTTCCTTCTATCCTGGGGTAAGAAAGGTTAGCCCCTATGAGGTTGTATTTGAAGGTAAGAACATAATTGAAGTCCTGACCACTAAAATGTTTATACTCTGATACTTAAATAAAAAAAGTGCACCTTTGTTGGTGCATTTTTTGTACTTCATATAGGTCTACTATTTTTTTAACATCTCTCCTGCACTGGTTGCAAGTCCTGCTAGAGATTGAAGCTCTGAAGGAATAATTAGCTTTGAAGATGGGGTATCTGCAATCTTCTCTAAGGCTTCTAATCCTTTAAGTGGGACAACCACATCTGATGGGACCTTGCTCAGTAGTACTTCTAGACCTTGGGCATAGGCTTTTTGAACAAGTAGAATGGCTTCAGCTTCACCTTCCGCTCTCTTAATGCTAGCATCTCTATATGCCTCTGCTTCTAGGATTTGAGAAACTTTTTCCCCTTCAGCTATTAGAATGGATGAGCGTTTTTGGCCCTCTGCCCTGAGGATGGATTCCCTTCTTTCCCTCTCAGCCCTCATTTGTTTTTCCATGGCATCTTGTATATCTTTTGGGGGCAGGATGTTCTTTAGCTCAACGCGGTTAACCTTAATGCCCCAAGGATCAGTTGCCTCATCCAGAATACTTCTCATTTTTGTGTTAATAAGATCCCTACTTGTAAGAGACTCATCAAGCTCTAGATCCCCAATGATATTTCTTAGGGTAGTAGCTGTTAGGTTCTCTATAGCATTTAGGGGGTTCTCTACTCCATAGGTATAGAGTTTTGGGTCTGTGATTTGAAAGTAAACCACGGTATCAATCATCATGGTTACGTTATCTTTGGTAATTACTGGTTGGGGGTCAAAGTCAACCACCCTTTCTTTAAGAGATACCCTTGAGGCGATCCTCTCGATAAAAGGAACCTTGATGTGGAGTCCTGTGCTCCAATTTTCTTTATAGGCTCCAAGTCTTTCAATAACAAAGGACTGGGATTGGGGGACAATTCTGATATTGCTTACAATTACATAGAGTAAGATAAGACCTAGTAATATTATTGCTATAAGTTGTGGCATGATTCCTCCTATTTGGATTTAACAATTAGTTTAACGCCTTCAACGGCTAATACTTCAAATTCAGTATCGACTTCCAGATTCTCTCCTTCCTGAGATATAATTGTCCATATCTGTCCTTCAACCTTACCCAAACCTGAAAAGTGTTCTGTAACCTCCTTGGTTACAAGACCTACTTTACCAATAACAGCATCTACATTGGTCGCTATCATGGCTTCAGGCTTTCTTTTAACAAGGGGTCTCGTTATAAGAAGCAGAATCAGGGAAACAATTATAAATGCAGCAATTTGAATGGGAAAGCTAATATTAAAAAAAGCTAGTAGTAGGGCAACTAAGGCACCACCAACAAACCAGATGGTGACTAGGGTATAGGTAACTCCTTCTACTATAAGTAAAATACCAGCTAAAACCAGCCAAAAATATATGGGATTTTGTAATAACCAGTTCATCAATCGCTCCTTTTTCCTTGTTATCTTTCTGTTTGATTTTACCCAGAGTAGCTTTCTTTAAACGAAAATAAGATAATAGTGCCTAGGTTTATAATTAAAAGGCCTTTTAGATAAGGGTAGTGTACAGTAATTGTAGGTCAAGTAGATGAAATAAAAGAAAGCTCCAAGTGTGCTA
>LFTD01000061.1:0-14308 GCA_001512625.1 Clostridiales bacterium DTU036
TAAAAAAAACTGCCGGTTGGCAGCTTTTTACTTTCTAGTCATTCTTCTTTTCTGTGAAGAACTCCTTTAACTTATTTATTCTTTCAAGTTCCAGTTTTTCTATTTCTTCCTGGCTAAGTCCTGTGGTATCAATCTTTTTAAGTTCCTCAGGTAGCTGGGGTTCTACTTTATTTTTCTTGACTGGTTTATTTGCAGCTCCCCTGTCAAGAAAGGACCTTCTAATAATTGAGCTATCATCTTCTACTTTTTTAACTTGAGCTTTTTCTACCGGAGCCTTTTTAACTTCTTTGTCCTTACTAAAAAGTCCTAGACCTGGCCTTGATTTTTTATCCATGGAATCAGCCTTATCAAATTTTTCTATTTCCTTAGACAGCTCTTCTTCTTTCATAATCTGGGTGAGCTGGCCCTGATCAACTTTAGGGGACTTAATATCTTCTTCTAGCCCTTTAGCTAGCTCTTTACCCACAACCAGAGTTACATCATTTTGGCTGGATTGCTCTTCATTAGATAAGAGGTTGGTAGGTCTATTAGTTATTTTTTTGTCTTCAACTTGGTCTAGGGCTTCCTTTAAATCAGAAGCCTTTACTACCTCAGTTTTATCTAGATTTACTTCTAGGTCAATAGGAGCTTCTTTATCTAGACTTTCTTTAAATTTGCTATTATCTGTAAGCTCTGTTTTCTCTTCAAAGTTTCTTAAATTATTTTGCCTGGCTTCTTCTAGGTAACCATTAAGCTCAGAGCCTGTGACAACCTCTGTCTTATCACCTCTATTAGCTAGGGGAGCTGTTAGGTCCTGGCTAATCACTGTTCTTGGTTTTTCAAGCTCAGCTTCAGATGCTTCTCTTCTGAGGCCAGAGCTACCATAAATCTTATTATTAAAGTCTGCAAAACTGGCTTCAAAGTCCTGGGGGTCCATGCTGGAGGCTTTAAAGGTCATCTTATTAATTTGACCATTATCATCATAGTAACTAAGGTTTAGATTAAAGTTATTAATCTTAAGTATAGAGTTTATAAGTGGGCTTATAATTGGAAGGCCCTTCTTAACATAATCAAACTCCACTATATTTCCAAAGGCGATGGCTACACCCTGGTCCAAGCTATCTGATTTAATCCTGGAGTATGTGGCGGGTAAGGAGAGCCTAGAAATGATAAGGTGGGTATCATCTAAAAACAGGGTAACCCTGCCTCTAGAAGCCTTATCAGTTATGTTCTTAAGTCCGTTCCAAATAAATCTGTCCTTACTGCCTACCAGCCTTGCTAGGCTTTTTCCTATAAAAATTAGATATAAATAGTATGCCAATATGATAAAACCTGCAAAGAGCAGTAAATAAAGCGCTAAAACTTTCATAATTCCTCCTTGTATCCTTCTTTCAAGAGTATAACTTATTATAGATAAAAAGGAAAGACTTATTCCAGCCCTCTGATTGACGGTTATTCCAGCCCTCTGATTGACGGTATATTCCAGCCCTCTGATTGACGGTATTAAGGCCTTTTAGTATACTTGTTAGTGGAAAGAAGGAGAGGCAGATGATTGCATTCATAAGAGGAAAAATTGTTGAAATAGGCCAGGATCATGTAGTAATTGATAAAGCAGGGATAGGCCTACAGGTATATTTAAATCAGAGGGACCTGGCTGGTTTTGATGAGGAAGAGGCCACCATATTTACTGAGCTTATAGTCAGGGAGGAGGAGCTTAGCCTTTATGGCTTTTTAGAGCCCATGGATAGGGAGATTTTCCAAAGACTTCAAAGGGTCAGTGGCATTGGAGTCAAGACTGCCCTTGGTATTCTCAGTATTTACTCAGGCCAGGAGATTATTAACTTTATTATAGAAGAAAACCAAGTCCTTCTAACCAAGGCTCCTGGCATAGGTAAGAAGACTGCCTCCAGAATGATTCTTGAGCTTAAGGATAGCTTTATTAAAGACTATGGTCTAATGGACCTAGTAAAGGATGAAGGTTCAGAGGCCAGACAAGAACTCCACGAGGCCCTGCTAAGCCTTGGCTATGGCGGAGGAGAAATTGCCAGAGCAAGCAAGGAGCTAGACCTTGAGCTTCCCCTAGAACAACTACTCAGACTTGCCCTATCAAGGTTGGTGAAATAAATGATTGGTAAAAGAATAGTAACCCCCGATGTCCTTCAAGAAGAAAAAAAGGAGCCCACTCTTAGGCCTGAAAGCTTCGATGAATATATAGGACAGGGTAAAAACATTGAAAAACTTAAGGTATTTATAGAAGCTGCCAAGATCCGTGAGCAGCACCTAGACCACGTCCTGCTCTATGGCCCTCCAGGCCTGGGTAAAACCACCCTGGCAGGGATTATTGCTAATGAGCTGGGAGTGGGAATCAAGGTGACATCGGGCCCAGCTATTGAGAGGCCAGGAGACCTGGCTGCTATCCTATCAGGTCTCCAGGAAAATGACGTCTTTTTTATTGATGAAATCCACAGGCTAAACCCAGCCATTGAGGAGGTACTTTATCCTGCCATGGAGGACTATGCCCTGGATATCTTAATTGGCAAGGGGCCTTCAGCTAGGAGTGTCAGGCTGGACCTGGCCCACTTTACCCTGGTTGGAGCCACAACTAGGGCAGGGGACTTAACCAGCCCACTAAGGGACCGCTTTGGGGTCCTTATGAGGATGGAGCTCTATAGCCAGGAAGAATTAGAAGAAATCCTAGAAAGAAGTGCAAAAGTGCTTGGAGTAGCCCTAGAAGAGGAACCTAAAAAGGAAATTGCTAGAAGAAGCAGGGGAACACCCAGGATAACCAACAGACTTCTAAAGAGGGTCTCTGACTTTGCCCTGGTCCATAATGATGGAATAATCAATAGCAAGGTGGCTAAAAATGCCCTGAAGCTACTGGAAGTAGATGAGCTAGGCTTAGACAGGACTGATATAAACCTACTTAAGACCATGGCCCTGCTCTTTGATGGGGGCCCTGTGGGCCTTGATAATCTTGCAGCTTCAACTGGTGAAGAAGCAACTACTATTGAAGATGTCTACGAACCCTACCTAATGCAGATAGGTTTCATCAAAAGAACCCCAAGAGGCAGGATACTCCTGGCCAGAGCCTATGAGCATCTGGGCCTTGACATGGTTAGGGAACTGCCCATATTTGATGAGGTTGACTAGTGAAGACATCTGATTTTTCCTTTGACCTACCAGAAGAATTAATTGCCCAGCACCCCAGTGAGGACAGGGCTGCCAGCCGCCTCCTTTACCTTAACCCTAATAACGGCATGATAGAGGAGGGGCATTTTTATGATGTTATTAATTATCTAAAAGAAGGTGACGTCCTGGTCCTTAATGAGACCAAGGTCCTGGCTGCTAGGGTCTATGGAAGGCGCTCAACTGGGGCCAGGGTGGAGTTTCTTTTTCTCGAAGACCTAGGCGGTGGCTACTGGTCTGTCCTGGTAAAACCAGGTAGAAAGGCTAGAGTAGGGGATGAGTTTTTCCTTTCAGATAGGCTAAGCCTTGAGATTGTAGATATCCTTGAAGATGGGCTCAGAAAGGTTAAGCTCTTTTATGAAGGCATCTTTGAAGAAATCCTAGATGAGATTGGCACCATGCCCCTTCCTCCCTACATCCATGAGAAGCTTGAAGAAAACCAGCGCTACCAAACAGTCTATGCCAGGGTGGCTGGCTCCTCCGCAGCTCCTACAGCTGGCCTCCACTTTACGCCAGAGCTCCTTAAGGGCCTGGAAGATAAGGGGGTAAAAATAGCTAAGCTCAGCTTAAATGTTGGTCTTGGCACCTTTAGGCCAGTAAAAGAAGAAGATCCTAGAAATCACATTATGCATGAGGAGAGCTACTTTCTTGATGAGGCCAATGCTAGGCTTATTAGGGAGGCTAAAAGGGTGGTTGCAGTTGGTACCACCTCAGTCAGGACCTTGGAGTCCATCTACAGAGATAAGGGAGAGCTGGTTGCCTGTTCAGGCAGGACAGATATCTTTATCTACCCAGGTTTTGAGTTTCAGATGGTGGATGTGCTTATAACAAACTTTCACCTTTCCCAGTCCACACTTGTTATGCTGGTTTCTGCCTTTGCAGGTAGGGAGCAGGTTCTAAGGGCCTACCAGTATGCAATTGATAATAAATTTAGATTTTTTAGCTTTGGCGATGCCATGATAATAGGAGACCTAGATGTTTAAATTTGTGCTTGAACACGTTGATAAGAATACCGGGGCTAGGGCGGGGAGCTTTTATACCCCCCATGGAGTAATAAAGACCCCCATCTTTATGCCAGTTGGTACCCAGGCCACAGTTAAGGCTGTTACTACAGACTGGCTTAGGGATATAGGGGCCCAGATTATCCTAGCAAATACCTACCACCTAAACCTAAGGCCCGGCAGTGAAATTGTAAGGGAGGCAGGTGGCCTCCACAAGTTTATGAACTGGCAGGGCCCCATACTAACAGATAGTGGGGGTTTTCAAGTCTTTAGTCTAAGGGGTATGAGAAAAATCAGTGAGGAGGGGGTAAGCTTTCAAAGCCATTTAGATGGCTCAAAGATATTTATGAGTCCCGAATCCTCCATCAAGATCCAGGAGAATCTAGGTGCAGATATTATAATGGCATTTGATGAGTGTGCTCCAGCCAGAAGCAGCAGGGACTACATTGTTCCCAGCATGGAGAGGACCCTGAGGTGGCTAGAAAGGTCCAAGGCTGCTAAAACCAGGGAGGACCAGGCACTTTTTGGTATAGTCCAAGGAGGGCTCTTTGAAGACCTGAGGATTTATTCAGCTAAAAAAACTGCTGAGATTGACCTACTTGGCTACGCCATAGGGGGCCTTAGTGTAGGGGAGACCAGGCCTGAGATGCTGGCCATCCTAGAAGCCACTCTACCCCATATGCCCGAGTACAAGCCCAGGTATCTTATGGGAGTAGGTACCCCCCAGGACTTTGTAGAAGGGGTCCTAAGAGGGGTGGATATGATGGACTGCGTCCATCCAACCAGGATTGCCCGCCATGGCCTGGCCATGACTTCAAAGGGCATGGTGTCAATTAAAAGGGCAGAGTACAGCAGGGACTTTACTAGCCTGGACCCAGACTGTGATTGTATGACCTGTCAAAACTACTCAAAGGCCTATCTAAGACACCTCTATAAGTCAGGAGAAATCCTATCTTCCATGCTCCTGAGTGTCCATAATTTAAACTTCCTACTTAAACTATCAAATGAGCTTAGAGAGGCAATATTTGAAGATGACTCTATCAGGGTCCTTAAAAGACTATATGGGGAAATGGGCTATGAATTTTAGGTTGATAACCCAGCCTACTTGTAGTACTATTATGTAGATATGAAAGGAGCTAAGTAATGGAAAATCCGATGTATTTTATCCTGATATATGGTGGAATGTTTGCCCTAATGTACTTTCTGCTAATCAGGCCTAACAAACAAAAGACCAAGGCAGCCAAGGAAATGAGGGACAACCTCAAAGTGGGAGACAAGATTGTCACCATAGGTGGCTTTATTGGCAAGGTTGAAAAATTAGGTGAAGAAGATATTACTGTTGACTTCAATGGCACTTCTCTTAAAATTAAGCGCTGGGCTGTAGGTTCTGTGGATCTTTGATTGAAGCAGGTTTTATAAGTAGAGAAAACCGTTTTGTTGCCAAAGTCCTCCTTGAGGGCCAGGTGACCAGGGTATATGTGCCCTCTACCTCTAGACTGACAGAACTTTTTATAGAGGGAAACAGGGTTTTATTAAAAGATCATGGAACCAGCGGAAGAAAGTACCGCTACTCCATAGTGTGGGCCCAAAAAGAAGGCTACTTTATACCCCTTGACTCGGCTCTTCCCAATAGTCTCTTTAAAGAGAGCTATTTAAGTGGAGAGCTTTCTTTTTTGAAGCTCAGTGGAATTCTTGAAAGTGAAGTCAAGGTTTCAGATAGGTCAAGGCTGGACTTTAAGATAGGAAATACCTTTATAGAAGTAAAGGGAGTCAGCTTAGAAGAAGCTGGCATAGCCTACTTTCCCGGAGCTCCTACAAAGCGGGGAATCAGGCATCTAGAGGAACTGGCAAGACTTAGTGAAGACCATGGAGTTATGATGGTCTACATAGTAGTAGCCAGGGCCCAGGCCTTTTCCATCCTCTGTGAAGACAGAGCCTATCTAGAAGCCTTTAACAAGTATAAGGATAGGATAAACCCAGTAGCCCTTGTCTATGAGGGCTATCCTAGACCTAGATTAAAAGGCCAACTGCCAATAATTGAATGCAGCTAGGGCTGCATTTTACTTTAAGGGAGGAAAAAATGAAGATTCACCCTTCTACCTATGTCCATCCATCGGCAGTGATAATGGGGGATGTAACTTTAAAAGAAGGAGCCAATATTTGGCCAGGAGTGGTGCTAAGAGGTGATTATAACAGGATAGAAATTGGTAAAAATACCAATGTCCAGGACCTGGCATGTCTCCATATAAATGATGACCTCCCCTGTACTATAGGGGACAATGTAACAATAGGCCATGGAGCTATCGTCCACGCCTGCACCGTTGAAGACAATGTGCTGGTGGGAATGGGAGCCATCCTACTTGATGACTGCCTAATTTCAAAAGGCGCCTGGGTTGGTGCTGGAAGTCTAGTACCTCCTGGCATGGTTGTACCTCCAGGAGTCCTAGTCCTTGGCTCCCCAGCCAAGGTAGTTAGAAAACTTACAGAAGAAGAACTAAAAGAACATCTAGAGCAAAACCTTGCCTATGTAAAGAGAGCTTTAGATTATAAGGAGACTACTAATGAATAAAAAAAGCCTGGCCCTGCTTATTATAATAAGCCTGGCCATTCTAGTCCTGGCACTTTTTAGCTTTACTGACCTACTGGGCACACCAGCCCTGGTGAGTAAGCTAAAACTGGGACTTGACATTGAGGGCGGTGTTGCCATCGTCTTTGAAGCAGATAAAAAGGACATGAGCGATGAAGAGTTTAGCCTGGCCATGGAGCAAACTCAAAACGTTCTTGCCAGAAGAATTGACGCCTTTGGCCTACTTGAGCCAAATATAACTAAACAGGGTACATCCAGGATTAGAATAGAACTACCTGGTGCCAAGGACATAGATGAAGCTCTTGCCCAGGTGGGTAAGACAGCTGTTCTTAGTTTCTACCAGTTAGACAATCAGGTATTTATCATGGACGGCTCTCCCTTTCTAGCAGAGGACTTTCCTGGAAAGCTTCTCTTTCAAGGCGATAAGCTTGAGACAGCTGGAGTAGCCCTTGAGGATGGCCAACCTGTAGTAACCCTAAAGCTTTCAAAGGAAGCTGGAGAAATTTTTTCAGCAGCTTCAAGGGATATAGTTGATAATTATACAAATGGACAGGGCCAGATAGCCATAGTTCTGGATGACCAGATTATTTCATCTCCCCTTGTTTCTGTCTATCTTGATTCAGAGGACCTAATTATTAAGGGCTCATTTACAAGTGATGAGGTAATCATGCTCTCATCCCTAATTAGGGGAGGGGCCCTACCTCTTGACCTAAAAGAAGTCCAAACATCCTTTATTAATGCAACCCTAGGTAAGGACGCCCTAGATAGGTCTATCCAAGCAGGTATTTTTGGAGTGGTTGCAGTTATTTTAATTCTTGTTATCAGGTATTATTTTGCTGGAGTCCTGGCTTCCATAGCCCTGATTCTTTATGGTTCCTTATTATTTATAGCCATGATTCTATTTAAAGCCACCCTAACCCTGCCTGGAATTGCAGGTCTTGTTTTAAGTGTGGGCATGGCAGTAGATGCCAATGTTATTATTTTTGAAAGACTTAAGGAAGAACTGGCCCTAGGTAAGAGCCTGGGCGGGTCAATTAAACAAGCTTTTTCCAAGGCTATGACCACCATCCTTGACTCAAATATTACTACCCTTTTGGCAGCTGTAATCCTTTATAACTTTGGTGAGGGCCCCATCAAGGGTTTTGCTGTAACCCTTATGATAGGTATCATCCTAAGTATGTTCACTGCTGTTATTGTAACCAGGGTTCTTATTAACCTATCCAGCCAGGTAAAGGGCCTCTCTAAGCCAGTCCTTTACGGCGTGAAAGGAGTAAAAAATGAAGATTGTTAAGCACTACAAAATTTGGTTTGCCCTTTCAATCCTTGTTATTTTAGCTGGCCTGGTTATGATAATGGTTTCAGGCCTTAATTTTGGAATTGACTTTACTGGTGGAACCATGCTAACAGTATCAACTGATAGGGTTCTGGATGCACAGGAAGTTACTAAAGCACTAAGTGATTTAGAGCTTGATCCACTGATCCAGCATCAAGGTGCAAATGATGAAACTATAGTAATTAAAACCAAGAAATCCCTTGATACTGATGCTAGAAATGAAATAAGAAATAGGCTGGTTGAGACTTTTGACCTAGACCCAGCTACTAAAATAGACGGAGAGCAGTTTGGCCCCAACATCGGTGAAGAAATTAGTAAAAAGGCCCTTATATCAATGGCTCTGGCCTCAGCAGGTATGCTGATCTATGTAAGTGTCAGGTTCCAGTTTTATTTTGGGCTAGCTGCAATTATTACACTACTACAAGACCTTCTAGTCCTTGTTTCCGCCTACGCATTTTTTAACATTACTGTTAATAGTAACTTTATAGCAGCCATCCTTACTATACTCGGCTACTCAATTAATGACACCATAGTTGTCTTTGATAGGATAAGAGAAAATCAAAAACTTATGAGGGGAAAACCCAAAATGGAGATAGCTGCCAGGTCCATAGACCAATCCCTTTCCAGAACCCTTATTACCTCCCTAACTACTTTTGTAGTGGTTTTTTTCCTCTACATCCTAGGAGTACCAACTGTTAAAGAATTAGCTTTACCCTTGATGTTTGGAATAGTGGTTGGAACCTATTCATCTATCTTTATTGCAGGACCCCTATGGGCGCTGATTTCAAAGGACAAATAAGTGCTACCAAGTTTATACTATGATGCCAGGTGGATAGAACTTAAAGAAAGTGAAAAAAGCCTGGAAATTTCTGAAAACTTTGGCCTACCTGCTTATCTAGCCAAACACCTGGCTGAATTAGTAGACCCAAGTAAGCTTGATGAGTTTTTATACCCTTCTGAATTCCTATCTATAATTCCTGGAACCGAGGAGGTAGCTGCAGCCCTAGATAGGGCTATAGTCCAGGGTAAAAAAGTTTTAGTCTTTGGTGACTATGATGTAGATGGCCTTAGCTCGGTTGCCCTAATAGTTAGTTTTTTAAGGCTAAATGGCCTGGAACCCCTCTACTATGTACCCAGCCGCTATGAAGACGGCTATGGGCTTACCATGGAGGCAATTTCAAGATTACCTGAGACTGAACTTCTTATAACCTTTGACTGTGGAATTACAGCAGTGGAGGAAGTGGAGTATTTAAAGAAAAAAGGGGTGGAGGTCTTAATAACTGATCACCACCAGCCCGGTGAAAGCCTGCCCCAGTGTCCCCTTATAAATCCCCATTTAGGTTCAGACTTTAAGGAACTGGCAGGAGTGGGGGTAGCCTATAAGCTAGCCCTCTATATGGCTGAGGTCTATGGCTATGAGTTCAGCCAGGACCTTTTGGTCCATGCCATGCTAGGAACCATTAGTGATCTTATGCCACTTGTAGGGGAGAATAGGTACCTGGTTAAGGAAGGCCTAAGGATTTTTAACCAGTCCCAGCACAGGGGCTTTATGGCCCTAAAGCAAGAGGTTAAGGGCCAGGTTGAGGCCCAGGATATAGCCTTTAAGATTGGGCCTATGATAAATGCTGTTGGAAGACTGGGCCAAACCCAAGAGGCACTAGATGTGCTCCTAGGCCAGGGCCAGGTGGATATGCTTGTTTCTTCTCTTTTAGCTTCTAACCATGAGAGAAGAGAAGAAGAAAGCCAGGTAGTTAGCGAAGCTTTAAAGCTAGTAGAAAAAGATAAGCCAGCAATTATTGTAACAGGGGACTGGAAAAAGGGCCTACTAGGCCTCGTAGCCTCAAGGCTTTCAAAAATCTATAGGAAGCCTGCCATCGTCCTTGATAAGGATCTAAATGGCTCCTGTAGAAGTATAGGAAACTTTTCTATAATTAAGGCTCTGGACTCTACCAGCCAGCATCTTCTTAAGTATGGCGGCCATGTTATGGCAGCGGGCCTTACTGTTAATAAAGACTCCTATGAGGATTTTAAGGAAGACTTTTATAGGTATACTGAAGAAAATCTGGATTTTCTTGAGACCAGGCCAAGTTTTGAATATATAAGCCTTGAGCCAGGTGATATAAACCTAGGCCTTCTAGATGAACTTGAGCTCCTAGCACCCTATGGGGTGGCAAATCCTCAACTTACTTTTAGGCTTAACCAGCTTGACTACCTAGATACTAGGTCTCTTGGTTCTAGTAGCCGGGCCTTTATAAGCTCCTTTAAAGCAGGGGATAGGCTTCTAGAATTTTTGTATTTTGATAAAAATCTTGCTTCTAGGCTTAAAGAGGGCCAGTATGATCTGCTATTTAGTGTTGAAAAGAATCTCTTTAGGGATATACTTTCAATTAAGCTCCTTTTAAAGGACCTAAGGCCTTCCCAGCCAAGACTTGAGGATTCAAATCTTTTTATTCCCTTTTACCAGGGACTGGCGGCTTCAATAGCTAGCTACCCAGGAGAGCAGGAGGATTTTTCCCTTCCTAGCTTTGAAGAGGACAGGGTTTACAAGTGGCAGGACAGGGAGTTTCCCCTAAGTTTTCCCCATCCCTCCAGCTTTGATAAGGAGGCAAAAAGCCTGCTTTTAGACCTACCTACAAGAGAGGACCTGGTAAAAATATTTAGCTGGCTTAGAAGGCAGGAAGGAACCTTTAGCTGGAACCAACCAAAAAGACCATTCTTAGCCATGATTAGTTTAAAAATATTTGAAGAACTGGGCCTAATCTCCTATACTATTAGGAAGGGCACATGCTACTACAAAATAAGTTCCAAGCAAAATAATCTTGAAAAATCCCTGACCTATAGGAAGGTTCAGGAGATTAGGGAGGATGCCAATGAACCTGTTTGAAAAAATAAGAGAAATTGATAACTACCCAGTTGAGGGGGTTTCCTTTAAAGATATTACCACTATCTTAAAGGAGCCAAATGCCTTTAAAGAGGCTATCGACCAAATGATTAATAGGGTAAAGGACCTGGACTTCAATGTAATTCTTGCAGCTGAAGCCCGGGGCTTTGTTGTAGGTGCTCCCCTGGCCTACGCCCTTAATAAGTCCCTGGTTCCTGTTAGAAAACCCGGTAAACTACCGGCTTCTACCCTGCGTAGGGATTATGAGCTAGAGTATGGTAGTGACTCTCTAGAAATCCACCTGGATGCAATTAATCCTGGTGATAAGGTACTTATTGTAGATGACCTACTGGCCACCGGTGGTACCTCTTCAATTATTAAGGATATGGTTATAGAAATGGGAGCTGAAGTGGCGGGTTATCTGTTTCTAATCGAGCTTGAGTTTCTTAATGGAAGAGAAAAGCTTGGCGATTATCCTGTAGATAGTATTTTAGTTTATAAGGAATAATAATGGAGAGGGAAGACTATTTAAGAAGACTCAGGGAGATAAATCCCAACTATAAGTTTGAGCTAATTGGTGAAGCCTTTGACTTTGCCAGCAAGGCCCATGAAGGCCAGTATAGGCGCTCTGGGGAGAGCTATGTCAGCCATCCAGCAGAGGTCAGCCTTATTCTTGCTGCCCTGGATATGGATGATGACACAATTATCGCAGGCCTCCTCCATGATGTTATAGAGGACACCTCCTATGGCTATGAAAGAGTAACGGCTCTTTTTGGCGAGGATGTTGCCGAGATAGTTGATGGAGTTACCAAGATAGAAAAAATCAGCTATGCCTCTAAGGAGGTCCAGCAGGCAGAGAACTTCCGCAAGATGCTCCTGGCCATGAGTAAGGATATTAGGGTTATTATAGTTAAACTAGCAGATAGACTCCATAACATGAGAACCTTGGAGTTTAAAAGTCCTCCTTCTCAAATAAGAACTGCTGAAGAGACTATGGAAATCTATGTTCCCATAGCCCACAGACTGGGTATTTTTAAGCTCAAGTGGGAGCTTGAAGACCTGGCCTTTAAATACCTCCATCCTCAGGACTTTAAAGACCTAGCCAATAGACTGGCCCAGGACAGGACTAGTAGAGAGGCCTATATTGAGAAGATTATTGGCAACATAAATGAAATTCTTCTTGATTCTGGTATTGAGGCCAATATCTATGGCAGGCCTAAGAACCTTTACAGTATCTATAAAAAGATGACTCTTAAAGACAGGGCCTTTGAAGAAATCCACGACTTGACTGCTATTAGGGTCATAGTAAAGGAAGTTGGAATTTGCTACGCGGTGCTGGGGATTCTTCATTCTAAATGGAAGCCCATACCCGGTAGGTTTAAAGACTATATAGCCATGCCCAAACCCAATATGTACCAGTCCCTCCATACCACCCTGCTCTCAGAGGGCGGTGACACCTTTGAAGTCCAGATTAGGACAGAGGAAATGCACAAAGTGGCTGAGTACGGTATTGCAGCCCACTGGAAGTATAAGGAGGGCCAAAGGGGCATAAGTAGCGGGTCTGATCTTCACTGGATAGACCAGCTTATGGAGTGGCAAAAGGAGATGGACAATCCCGAGGAATTTATTAACTCCGTCAAAATGGACCTTTACTCCAGCCATGTCTATGTCTTTACCCCCCTTGGTAATGTAATAGAGCTACCTGATGGTTCAACCCCAGTAGACTTTGCCTACAAAATCCACACCGATGTTGGAAATACCTGTGTTGGCGCCAAGGTCAACAGTAGGATTGTGCCCCTTAACTACCGTTTAAAGATAGGGGATATAGTTGAAATACTAACTGCAAAAAATTCACCGGGTCCCTCCAGGGACTGGCTAAGCTTTGTCCAGTCTTCCCAGGCTAAAAATAAGATTAAAAACTTCTTTAAAAAGGAGAGCCGGGAGGAAAACATTGAAACGGGCAAGGAAAGCCTGGAAAAGAACCTAAGAAAATATAACCTTACCCTAAAAGCAGCCCTGACTCCCAAGGTGGTAGAGGAGCTTTTAGACAAACTCAGTATGAAAAATTTAGACCACCTCTATGCAGCCCTTGGCTATGGGGGAATTGGCTTTAGGCAAATTCTACCCACAATAAGAGAACATCTAATAGAGGAAGAGAAAACTCTGCACATTGGTAAGAGCCGCTCAGGTGGCTCCCAGTCTGGGATCAGGGTTGAGGGCCTAGAAGACCTCCAGGTAAAGTTTGCCAAATGCTGTAACCCCCTTCCTGGTGATAGCATAATTGGTTATATAACCAGAGGCTCTGGTATAACAGTCCACAAGTCAACCTGTACTAACTTTTCCAAGGGCAGTGATGAGATGAACCGCTTTATCGAGGTCAGCTGGGATATGGAAAGTTCCATCCTCCACTCTGCCAGCTTAAAAGTCATTGGCAGGGATAGGCCAGGCCTACTTAATGATGTAACAACGGTTGTCCAAAATATGAAGTTTACCCTTACTGGAGTAAATGCCAGGGTAAATAATGAGCAACTGGCAAGAATTGTGGTCAGCTTTGATGTTAAGAGTGCAGCAGAGCTTCAAGCTGTAGCTGATAGGTTGAAAATCCTGCCTGGCGTTGTGGAGGTACACAGACTATGAGGTGTGTAATTCAAAGGGTTTCAGGGGCCCATGTAACTGTAGATAAGCAGGTTACCGGCTCTATAAATAAGGGCTTTATGATCCTTCTTGGAATAGAGGAGAATGATGAAGTAGAAGACCTGGACTACCTGGTTAAAAAGATTAGTGGTATGAGGATTTTTGAGGATGAAGAGGGTAAGATGAACCTTAACCTTGAGGCTGTTAAAGGCGACATCCTTCTAATCTCCCAGTTTACCCTCTATGGCAATACCAGAAAGGGCAATAGACCCTCCTTTGTTAGAAGCGCTAGGCCAGAGAAGGCTGAGGCCATGTATGAAGAAATGGCAAGAAAACTAAGAGAACGGGGTCATAGGGTTGAGATGGGTGTCTTTGGTGCCCATATGGATGTGGAGCTAGTTAATGATGGTCCCGTCACCATCCTACTTGATAGTAGAAAGGACTTTTAATGATAGAGAGATTTATCCTCCAAGGTATGGGGGTCAACTGCTATATCTACTATAACGAAAATACAAAAAAAGGTTTTATGGTTGACCCTGGTATGGCTTCTGACAAGGTGAGAGACTTTGTTGAAGCACAAAATTTAAAAATTGAGGCTATTCTCCTTACCCATGGTCATGGGGACCATATAATGGGGGTGGAGTATTTTAGGAAGCTATATAAGTGTCCTGTCTATGCCCATGAGGCTGAGAGGGATATCTTAGAGC
>LFTD01000061.1:14345-16281 GCA_001512625.1 Clostridiales bacterium DTU036
TCCACTTGAGTCAACAAAGGTCCAGGTCCTTTTCACACCGGGCCACAGCCCTGGAGGACTTAGCTACCTTACAGATGAGGGCCTTTTTTCAGGAGACACCCTCTTTAAACTAGGTATTGGCCGCTACGACCTTTATGGTGGAGACTTTGACCAGCTTGAAGACTCTATAATGAACACCCTCTATGAACTACCAGAAGACACAGCAGTCTATCCTGGCCACGGTGTTTCAACCACTATTGGCTACGAAATGAAAAAGAATTTACACTTTCGAAAATGACCTTTTACAGTAAGGATAAGAGCGGCGTAAAGGTCTTTCATTTACTTCAGGCCTTTTTTGAAGAAATTAAGTGGGGAGATGAAAAGAGCGATCTTTATTATGAAGATGGCTTATTTGTTTTTGAGAAAATTGACCTTAGGCTAAAAACCAGTGAAGATTATCTAGTTGAAATCTATGAGGCTCTTGAGCATCACTTTAAACCCCTGAGTCAGTGGGGCCTACTTTCTGGGGTTAGACCCTTAAAGCTGGTTCACAAAGAAAGGGAAGCTGGCAAGACTAGGGAGGAAATCTACTTTACGCTTATTAATTCCCATAAACTGGCACCAAAAAAGGCTAGGCTCCTGCTAGAAGTTCTTGAAGCTCAAGAGGAGATCTACCGCAGCGACAGGGATAAACTAAGTCTCTACATCTCCCTGCCCTTTTGCCCCTCTATTTGCTCCTACTGCTGCTTTCATACAAAACTCTATAATAAAGATCTGGCTAAAGTCTACCTTCAAAGACTTATTGAAGATTTGGCCTATGCAAAAAGGAAGATTTTGGAAGCTAAAAGAAAAGTCGACTGCATCTACCTTGGGGGAGGTACCCCCTGGGTCATAGATGAAGAGGATCTGGAAATACTGCTTGACTCTTTAAGTGATTTTAAGGAACTTAAAGAGTTTACCTTTGAAGGGGGTAGGGTAGATGGCCTGAGTAAAGGCAAGGCTGAGCTTGTAGCTTCAAGGGTCACCAGGGTCTGCCTTAATCCCCAGACACTAAGTAAAGGGCTAAATCCCTTAGTGGGAAGACCCGAGGCAGAGGGCTTGGATCAGTGGATCCACTTCTTTAAAAATAGAGGTAGTATAGTTGCCTCGGACCTGATTGCAGGCCTACCTGGAGAGAGTCTGGAGACCTTTAAAGCCTCTTTAAATGAACTTATTTCCTATAAACCAGATAACATTACTATCCATAACCTTTCGCTAAAAAAAGGGGCTAGTTTAAAAAAGCTTCCCCATGGAGACTCGGTTTCCTCCATGCTTGATGAGGCCTACAGTCTACTTAAAACTAAGGATTATAAACCCTACTACATCTACCGTCAAAAGATGATGGTGGATAGGGGAGAGAACCTGGGTTATGAAACCGGTGGTAGCCCATCTATCTATAACATCCGCATGATGGAGGATAGCCACGAAATCCTCTCTCTTGGCAGCAGTGCTGTCAGTAAAAAGATTAGGGAGGGCGAACTTATAAGGCTTAGCAGCCCTAGGGATATTAATCTTTATATAAAGGAAAAAGATAAGAGTATTGAACTAATAAATAATTTTTTTGACTAGGAGGGACCATGAAAGTCCAAGAGCGTTTTATTAACTATGCAAAAATTGATACTACTTCAGATGCAAGTCAAAGTGTTTGCCCAACTACACCGGGCCAGATGGAACTGGCAAGACTTCTAGAAAAAGAACTTCAGGAGCTAGGGCTAAGGACCAGTCTTTCTGATGATGGCTACCTCTTTGGCCACCTAGATGCAAATACAAATAAAAAGGTCTACCATCTGGGCTTTCTAGCCCATCTTGATACGGCTCCAGATGCCCCTGGCCTAAATGTAAAGCCCAGGATAGTTACCTATGAAGGAGGAGATCTTCTACTGGAAAGCGGCTTAGTAATAAGCCCTAAGGATTTTCC
>LFTD01000098.1:0-492 GCA_001512625.1 Clostridiales bacterium DTU036
AGGGGAGGCACAGTTTTTCTTTCTTCCCATAACCTACAAGAAGTGGCCCACCTCTGCCATAGGACCTCTGTTATAAAAGAGGGCTTTATAGTTGATACCCTGGACCTCAAGGCCATGGAGAATGAATTTGGCTGGATTGTAGGTCTTAAGGGGAGCATTAATAAAGAGGCAGTGCTTTCAGTGGCTAAAGAGCTACTAAAAGAAGAGGATGGCTACTTTGAGTTTCTCTATAGGGGACAGATGGATAGCCTTGTAAGAAGTCTAGGGGTCTTTAAACTAGATGATTTGTCTATAAGAAAGGAAGATATCCAGGATAGATTCCTTAGATACTATGGAGGTGACTATGAAGGTTTTTAAGTTTGAGTTTCTTCGCCTCCAAAAGAAGGTTTTAGTTTGGGGGCTTTTAAGTGGAATATTTGTCTTTATCTTTATGGCCCTCTTTCCCAGCATGGAGGCCTCGGGAATCCAGGAGCTGGTTATGGAGAAGTTTGA
>LFTD01000098.1:588-2725 GCA_001512625.1 Clostridiales bacterium DTU036
GAGGTGGTCTTTATTGTAGGAGTCTTAACCTTATTTTCGGCCTACATCTTTAAGCCAGTGGACCTTGGATCAAGACAGCTACTTGTAGATATGTTGGAGCTTTTTGCAGGCAGTCTTTTTGTCACTAGTCTCTACTTTTCACTAGGTCTAGTCTTAGGCTCCCTACTTCACAGTGCCAGTGGAGGCCTGGCTATTGGGCTCTTCTTTTTAACCTATCTCTTAGGAGTGGTTGCAAGGATAAAAAAAGAACTGGACTTTATGCGCTACCTTTCCTTTTTTGATTACGCCCTGCCCATGGATGTGGTTAGAGGGGGACTTGAAAGAAACTATCTTGTGGTGGGGGGTCTTCTTATCCTGGCCTTTACTCTAATCTCCTACCATAGATTTGGAAGAAAAAACTTTAGGATTTAGGAGGTAATTATGACCCTAGGATTATTTAATTTAAGTGGAAAAGATCTTGAGGACAACCTGGGTCTAATTAGGAGGACACTGGAAGACTATTCCTGCAGGTTATACTTATTTGGTGAAGGATTTTTACAGGGCCCTGACTATCCCAGCTTTGACTATGAGAAGGATATCTATAGGACTATTTCTAGCTCATCTATTGAGATAGCAGGGCTAAGGAAGCTGTCCAAAGATAAGGGGGTGGCCCTGGGTTTTGGCTATTTTGAAAATGTTTCTGGAGGAATCTATAACAGCTATATGGTAATTGATAGGGGCCAGGTTATTTTTGAAAACTCAGCAGTATCAAGAGGCTGGATGAAAAAAGATGCACATGCCGATTATAGGCAGGGTAAGGCCTTAAAAAGTTTTAAACTGGAGGGTAGAAGATTTCTACCTGTACTGGGCTTCGACTTTTTTTTGGAGGATCTTCTTATCTGGCTTGTAGAATATGACGATAGAGTAGACTACTTTATTTGGCTGGATAGGTCTAACTTAGAGGAGTTTATTAAGAGGAGTCAGATCTTTGCCAGACAGACCCTTAGCCTAAGAAGGGATGGAGCCTACCAGCTTAGTCTTGGAAAGGTTCTTTCCCAAAACGAAAAAGCGCTATTAGTTGATATCTAGTAGTAGCAAGGGTTTCCTTAAATATAGATGAAAATACAACTTTAAAACAGAAGGGTCGTTGATGGCCCTTTTTTAATTATACTAACAATATCTTCAATTCATAACCCTGAAATGCTAGAATTATTACTAGAGTTTTTAGAGAAGGCCTATGATCTGTTTTAAGAATTCAAGAGCATGATGGTAGGGGAAATATTATGGGCTTGAAACTCCCAGGGCCTCCCCCTGGGGACAAAGTCATAAAAGGATTCTTGGTGTACTGCTAGAGCTTTTATTTAAAAATAAGGGTTGTAAGCACTACACCAGTGATCCCTCATGAATTAGATATTTAAAATTTGATATATAGGTATTCTTCTAAGATATTTAGAATGAAAGGATTTAGTGAGATGACCAAGAATATGATTGAAAATTTCTTTAAACGGTACGAGGGATTTTTTGCACAATCTCTTAATGGAGAAGTGGATGCAAAGGAAATGGCTGAATTATATGCTCGGGAGTTCATTGCGGCTTCACCTATTGGCGTAATGGCAGGGAAAAATAACAGTGAATTTCAACAGGTCATGGCACAAGGCTATGAACAATATCGCAAGATAGGTACAAAGGGAATGCGTGTCCGTGGGATTAGAGTTTCGCCGATAGATGAACTTCATTGTGTAGCTCATGTAGCATGGACTGCAACCTATGCCAATGCTAACAATCCCAGTATTGAGATTGATTTTGATGTGCATTACCTACTTCAAGAGCTTAAAGGCAAACTACATATTTTCGGCTGGGTTTCTGGCAATGAAGAAGAATTGCTAAAGGAGTATGGAGTTATCTAAGTGATGAGGGCTATAAGCGGACACAAGCTTTCCCATATGATTTAGGTACTGGAAATTGATTTTAAGAATGATTAGACAAACTGCACTTATCTTGACGCAGGTGCTCGTGTCATGATAGCGTCAGGGTGCATAAATGTATTAGTATCAAGGATTTTAGGAATTATTTTAAAATAAATCATACATCGGTTAGAGTCTTAGGTATATTATGGTAAGACTGCCAAACAGTGGAGGAGTACTAGCCAGATAAAAAA
>LFTD01000084.1:0-653 GCA_001512625.1 Clostridiales bacterium DTU036
GAGGCCCAGGCTTTCGCTTAGGGCCTCTATAAGCTCAGGACTTGCATCAGTGCCCAGCATAAGCTGGGCTGCATCCCCTGGAATCATACGTAAAACCACAAATGTAATCATACTAACCACTAGAAGGATCACCAGGGACGAGCCCAGGCGCTTCAAGGCGTATTTAACCATAATTTATCCTATTCGAAATATAGATCCCTTATATTGGTGACTATTACAGGGTACTCTTTGTAGCCCTTGAGATTTTTACTGGTAAGTATAATCTTCTCCGGGGTCTGAATATAGATAGCTGGAATTTCTTCAGCTAAAAGTTCCTGGATTTCACCATAAATTTCATATTTCTTATCTAAATCCCTTTCTTCTTTGACCTCTGCAAGCATCTGATCTAGCTGGGGATTCTTGTAATTAAAATAGTTTTCACTTCCTGTAGAAATATACTTGGCCAGAAGGGCGTAGGGCTCTAATCTGCCAGTATGGCCCACTATGGTCAGGTCATAGTCCCTGCCATTATATACATCACTTAGCCAGGAAGCCCATTCAATAATCTCCTGGTCAATTGTAAAGCCCACCTGCTCAAGCTGGTTGGCAATAATCTGGCCAGCTGCCACATACTCAGGATAGCTCTTAGGAAGCATCATCCTAAGCTCTATCTT
>LFTD01000084.1:738-11811 GCA_001512625.1 Clostridiales bacterium DTU036
GCGGCCTGGATATCAGGAATATTGATAGCATGGGCAATGGCCTGCCTAACCTCTTTTTTCTCAAGATAGGGATTAGCAGAGTTCATGGCCATAAGCTGGATTCCGTTTCTTGGAAAACGCAGGATATCTACTTTTTCTTCATTTATCTTCTCTAGGCTATCAGCAGGAATTTCAATTAAATCCAGGTCTCCCTTTTCTATGGAGTTAATCTGGGCTGAAGCATCGGGAATCATAAGTATTTTGACTTCTTTTATAGAGCCATCCCTATGGCTGCCATCAAAGGCCTCCAGCGCAATATGCTGCTGGGGAATCCACTCTACAAGTTTATAGGCCCCAGATCCCACAGGTTTACTTCTAAGATTATCACTGGAAGCTTCTACAATTGCTGACCAAGGGTAGGCAAACTGGTTAAGTATCTCACTATTTACTTCACTAAGATTAAACTCTAGTTCATAGTCTGAAATTACATTGATGGATTCAATTATTGCATAGTCCTTGGCCCTGGGACTCTCCTCCTCCATAAGCCTTAGGAAGGATTCTTTAACAGCCGAGGCATCAAGAGGCTTGTCATTATGAAAGCGCAGGCCCTCTTTAATCTTAAAGCTCACTATTAAACCATCTTCTGAAATTTCATAGCTATCAGCTATGCCAGGGATAAGACTTCCGTCTTCCTCCACCTCCATAAGGGTGTCATAGATAATGCTTGTGATTTCAAAGGTTGATTCAGCCACACTACGCTGAGGGTCTAGACCATCGGGGTCTACTGACTTAGCAATACGAAGCACCCTGCCTTCCTCAATTACCTCTTCTTTACCTTCATTCTTGCTGCCACAAGATACTAGAAGCAGTAATAGAACCAGCAGCAATGATACATATGTTTTTCTTTTCATTTCAAACTCCTAATAATTTTTCAAACCTATTATAACACAGTATGACAAGGACAATCCTTACCTACTTATACCCTCTAAGACTTATCTTAAAAGTCCACTAATCTAGAGAGAGAATCAAAGAAGAAAGAAGGATAAGTCCTAGCCCTAGTCCTGATAAAAAACCTATCTTATCTCCCAGAAAAACCACTCCAGAAATTATACCTGTAAGAGGCTCCAGAGTAGAGAAGATTGCAGCATTTTGTGAACCTATCATAATGGTACCCCTTTGAAACAGATAGGAAGCCAGGCTAATAACCAAAGCGAAAATAAGACTAGCTACTACCCCCAGTAGGTTTAGCCTGGACCAAAAGCCTAGTAGGCTAGTAAAAACACCTACCCCTACCGCTCCAAATAAATTCACATAGAAAAACAGCGACATGGTCCCCAGTTCATCAAGGTTACTCTTAGGCAGGTAAATAACATATAGGGCAAAGCTAAAGGCAGAAAAAAGTGCTAGAAAAACCCCCAGGCTTTGGCCTTGACCTCTAGGCATATTTAGAAATAAGCCTATAAGGCTTAAAACCAGGGCTAATCCAGTTTTCAAGTCCACCTTTTCCTTATAAAAAAGCCAGCAGCCCAGGATTACTATAAGTGGGTAAAGAAAGTGCAGAGTAGTTGCCACTCCAGTATCAATATATAAATAGGAAAAATAAAGACTTATAAGGGCCGCTGAAAAACTAAGGCTAAGTACCAAAGTCTTAATTAGCTCAGCCCTATCAAGCCTTAGTCTATCCCCCTTCTTTCTGGCTAGATGCCAGTAGAGGGGCAGGGCAATAATATACCTCCAGAAAACCAGCTGGAAGCCATTGGAACCCCCTTTATAGGCTAGGCTTGCGCCAAGAGGCATAAGGCCAAATACCAGGGCTGAAATAATTATATAGATTCTTCCTCTATTTTCTTTCACTTGCCTTTTCTCCTATACTTCTTCCTGCGCTCCATAAGGCCCAGGGCTGAAAAAATCATTATTAATCCATAACTAAAGGAAATAAAAATATCCATTCCCCTAGTAACTTCTATAGCTTGGGCTCTGAAAATCAGGCTTTGAACTAGAATAAAAAGAGGGAGTTTGTAGGGACCCGCCACTAAAAACCCCATAAGAGCAGCTAGCCCAAAGGCCAAATAATAGCCCTGGCCAGCTCTTCCCAAAATAAGCGCTAGAAGACTCCCTAGAGCCAGATAGGGAAAGCTCCTCACTTCCTCTAAGTAGACCTCGCCATCAGCCTTAAGTGCCCACAACCTAATTAAAAGGGCCAAGAGTGCCAAGGCCAGGCTCAGGGAAACACCCATGCCTAGCTTTAAAAGACCCGTTAGGCATAGAGGAATAATTAAAGCAATTCTCCTAAGTTTATCTGCGCTCATTGGCCTGTCCTTACACAATAATCTAGCTAGCTGGCCTTGTCGGGATAGGTTAGCTTATAGAGCTCATAATAGGCCCCTCTTTTATTAAGAAGTTCCTGGTGGCTACCCTCTTCTATAATCTTACCCCGGTCTAGGACCAGGATTCTATGGGCATTTTGGATGGTGCTAAGCCTATGGGCTATGGTAAGGGTTGTTCTACCCTTACTGAGTTTCTCTAGGCTCTCCTGAACTAGTCTCTCGCTGGTATTATCTAGAGCTGAAGTCGCCTCATCGAGTAGTAGGATGGGTGGATTCTTTAGAAAAACTCTGGCTATAGATATCCTCTGTTTTTGTCCACCGGAAAGCTTAACTCCCCTCTCCCCCACATAAGTGTGGAAGCCCTGGGGCAGCTCCATGATAAAGTCATAGGCTCCAGCCATTCTAGCAGCTTCTTCAATCTCTTCAATGCTAGCTCCTGGCCTACCATACATAATGTTGTCATAAACCGAGCCTGAAAAGAGGTAGACATCTTGCTGAACTAACCCTACTGCATTTCTTAAGCTCTTTATTGTCAGGTCCTTTATGTTATTGCCATCCAGAAGGATCTCTCCCTCCTCCACTTCATAAAATCTTGGAATTAAATGGCAAAGGGTGGTCTTACCTCCCCCAGATGGGCCAACTAGGGCCACATTCTCACCTGGCTTCACCTTAAGATTTATCTGGTTAAGAACCACATCTTCCTGCTTTTCGTAACCAAAGGACACATTTCTAAACTCAAGGCCTCCCTCAGGATTTACTAGTTCCTTGGCACCCTCCTCATCAAAGATATCAATATCCCTATCCATGATTTCATTAAACCGCTCAATTCCTGTCATACCTCTTTGGAACTGCTCGGTAAACTCTACAATTCTTCTTACTGTTGTTAAAAGAGTTCCAACATACATGATATAGGCAACTAGATCACCTGGATCCAGGCTGCCCCTAATAAGCAGGGTTCCACCTAGGGCTATAACCACTAGGTACATTAGGCCATCATAGGCCTTGGTAACTGTATGAAAACCTGCCATGCTCTTATAGGTTCCTTTTTTTATTTCTAAGAAGGCCAGGTTATCCTTTTCAAACTTCTCCTTTTCCATCTCCTCGTTGGTAAAGGCCTTAACAACCTTGACTCCTAAAAGAGTGTCCTCAATCCTGGAGTTTAACTCCCCAATATGGTCCCTTTGAGACTTAAAGAACTTTCTCATCTTAATGTTGTAGCTGGAAGCCGACAAAATCATCAGAGGAATCAGGGCAAAGATTGCCAGGGTTAGGGGCACATTTATCCTAATTAGGATAATAAAGGAAAAGACTATTTTTATAAATCCAATAAAGTATTCCTCAGGACAGTGGTGGGCAAACTCCGTGATATCAAAAAGGTCAGAGGTAATCCTGGCCATGATCTGACCTACCTTGGCCTCATTAAAAAACTCAGTTGAAAGTTCCTGAAGGTGATGGAAAACATCCCTTCTCATGTCTGTCTCTATCCTGGCCCCCATGACGTGGCCGGTTTCTGCCATGTAGTAACCAGCTAAAAGGTCAATTATTTTGAGGCCTAAGAAAAGCAGGCTCAGTTTAATAATTACATCAAAACCTAGAGCCGTACCCTCCAAAGCTGAGTTTGTAAGAAACCTCAGGATTAGGGGCAAAATCATATCTGTAACCGTAGTCAAAGAAGCACAGAGTAGGTCAAAACTCAGGATTCCAAGATAGGGTTTATAGTAGGGTATAAAACTAAGTAGCAGCTGTTTGTTAGTGTATTTCTTCATTAAATCCTCCGACAATTTCTATATCCAAATGAGGATAAGCTAGGTTTATCTTTGCCTGGTCTAAGGCAGGTTTTATAAGTTCATTTAGGGCGTTACTGTCTTTTAAAAGGCTGGCTCTTGGTAGCCATATCCTTAGAGTGAATTCAAAGCCCTGCTCCCCATAGCCCCTTAAAAATACCTCTGGGTTCTGAATTGCCTCTATTTTTTTAGTAGCTTCTAGCAGGGTCCTCTTAACCAGCTCTATATCTGCTTCATAGCTAATGACAAGGTCTATATCCTTTCTTCTAAGATCATAGACTGAGTAGTTTACTATGGAAGATGAGCTGACTAGGGAGTTAGGAATAATAACCCTCTTTCCATCGAGGGTCCTGAGTTTTGTTGTAAGTATGGCTATTTCCTCTACAGTCCCCTCATAGCCCTCGGTGCTAATAAAGTCTCCCAGTTTAAAGGGCTCAGTAGTGACCAGCACCAGACCTCCTGCCAGGTTTGATAGACTGCCCTGGAGGGCTAAACCAATGGACAGGGTTGCTGCCCCCACCACTGCAGATATGGAGGCCATAGGAACATCCAAGATGCCCAGGCCCACAACCACTACTAAAAGCTTAAGGAAAAAATTAAGAATGCTCATAAAAAAGCCCAGGGCAGTTAGGTTTAATTTTTTTGACCTCAGATGCCTTTCTAGGACCTTCATCAGCCAGGAAACCAGTAAAAAACCTATGTATACTACCAAGATAAAAATTATTAGTCTGGGCACCCAGTTTAATAGGGTTACCTTAATTTCTTCAAAGCTATGCATAAAGCCTCCTCATCTAGAATAGTTTAGCATATCCACAAAAAAAATGAGCCCTAAGACCCATTTTTCCTTGCTATAAATTTTCCAAATCTACCTTCAGTGCTTGTGCCATCTCTTAAGGCAAATTTACCATCTATTAATACATGACTTATTCCAAGTGGTGGCTTTTGAGCCTCTGCAAAGTCAGCCTGGTCCCTAATCTCTGAGTAGTTAAAAATACAAAGGTCTGCATCACAGCCCTCTTCCAGCCTGCCCTTATTACTAAGACCTAGAGTCTCAGCTGGCATCAGGGTTATCTTTTTCATGCCTTCTACAAACTCCATTAGTCCTTCATCCCTCAGATACTTAGAAATGAATCTCGGAAAAGTTCCCGCACCTCTAGGGTGGCCCTTTCCACTGCTGTATATGCCATCGCTTGCAACTATCACCATTGGGTCAGCCATGGCCATGGCTATCTCCTCTTCCCTCATAACATGGGCAATTGCCAACATTTTAGGGTGATTTTTCCTAGCATCCATAAAGATTTCTTCAGTGCAGCGCGTATTTTCATAAGGAGCTTGAGTTAGCTGGATATCCTTATAATCAACTCCCCATCTCTCAAGGCAGCCCTCCTCAAAAACATCGGACCCTATATAGGTACTAAAGGCAGTGTAGGGGTAGGCATCGACAAATAGCTTTACTCCCTTTTCTCTATAGTCTCTAATCAGGTCAAGGGACTCCTTCATATAACCAAAAGCGCTACAACTTGAAAGGTGGGAAATTAGAAAAGGAAGGTCCAGTGCCTTTGATATCTCAGCCATTTCTTGGATAGACTCAAGGGCCCTATCACCATCATAGCGGTAGTGGCCTGTTAGGAGGATTCCCTCTTTTCCTTTAAGATCCTCAGCTATGCCTATAGCCTCTTCAAAGCTACCACCAGAGCAATACTCAAATCCGTAGGAAATTCCCAAAGCCCCAAGATTAATGGCTTCATTAACCAGGCTCCTCATCTTCTGAGTTTGCTCCCTAGTAGAAGGGGCTTTGGTATCTCTATTTCCTACCTGCTCTCTTAGAAAGTTATGACCGATGTAGCTCATATAGTTAATAGGGCTTCCGCTGCTATTTAATTGTGATAAAAAAGCTTCTAATGATTGTCTGTTGTTTCCACAATTACCCGCGACCGCAGTTGTAACCCCCATAGCCAGCATGGTCTTTGCAATGTCATAGTCTCCCTGGCTAAGAACAAAGTCTTCTTCATGCATATGGATATCTATAAAACCAGGGGACACAATCTGAGCCTCTAGCTCTAGAACCTCTTTAGCCTGGGGAAAATCCACCCCCATGTAAGAGATTTTTCCGTCTTTAATACCCAGATTTTCCTCAACCAGGCCCCTCTTAAAATCCAGCAGCCTACCCCCTATTATTAAAAGATCCAGCATCTTTCCTCCTAGCCAAAACTATTTATCTTTTCCTATTATCAAATTCTTCCTTGATGCTTGCCATTAGCTCAGGCTTCTCATTGCAGTCCACCATAGTCTTGACCATGGCTACAATTGTATTAACCATACCTTCCATGGCTAAATCTGTCAGCGTGGCATCCCTAAACTCTACAGTATGACCGGGAATCTCATGCTCACTTATTCCAAAATATGGATTTATCGCTGGACAAACCTGGGAAACATTGCCCATATCTAGGGAACCAAAGCTCTCTCTTGGAGGACAAACCTCTATGCCCATCTCCTTAAGAACATTGTTATAGTGCTCAGAAAGACTTTCATTAGTAACCATGTTATGGTAGATGGCCTCATAATGCTCATATTCCATGGTGCAGCCCGTGGCCAGAGCTCCTGCTTTAGCGCAGTTAATAACCTTTTCTAAGAGCTCCTCCATATAGTCTAGGGTCATGGTTCTAACATAGAACTCTCCCACGGCCCTATCTGGCACTACATTGGCAGCCAGCCCCCCCTCTTTTACAATTCCATGAATCCTAGCGCTGGGTCTTATGTGTTCCCTAAGCGCATTTATGTTATTAAAGGTCAGCAGTAGAGCATCCAAGGCATTTATGCCTGACTGTGGATCTGAGGCTGCGTGGGCAGTCTTTCCTGTGAAAGTAAAGGCAATAGGAACAAGGGCTAAACTTTTACCCGATGAAAAGTAGTAATCAGAGGGATGGGGACAAATAGCCAGATCCACTCCCTCAAAATATCCTTCATCTGCAAAGGCTACCTTGGCTCCGGAGGTTTCTTCTGCTGGGGTACCAAATAGAACCACAGTGCCTCCATTTTCTTTGACATAATCCTTTAAAACAAGAGCCGCCCCTATAGAAGTAGTGCCTAAAAGGTTGTGACCACAGCCGTGGCCAATTCCTGGAAGGGCGTCATACTCTGCTAAATAGGCCATAGTTAGGCCTGGTTTTTCTCCTCTAAACCTGGCTACATAGGCAGTTTCCATACCTAGAGGTGAAAGCTCCATCTCAAAGCCATGATTCTCTAGTAGTTCAATATGTGCTTTAGATGAAAGATGCTCTTCATAACCTAGTTCTGGGTTATCATAAATATACTGGTTTAAAACCTTGAGTTCTGGTAGAAGTTCCAGAGCTCTTTTCCTATAATTTTCCACTCAATCCTCCTAGAAGGGTCCAAGGTTCATAAAGGTTGCAATTACCATAAATACAGCAGCTATAACAGACTGAATTACCATAAGTGGCCAGATAAACCTAACCCACTCTTCGTACTTAATCTTAGCAACACCCAAGGCTGCAAGCAGTGAAGCTCCAGTAGGTATAATACTGTTGGAGATTCCATCACCACACTGGAAGGCTACTACAGCAGTCTGCCTTGTCATTCCAATAACGTCTGCTAAAGGAACCATGATAGGCATGGTTGTACCGGCTTGACCTGAACCTGAAGGTATAAAAAAGTTCATAATTGACTGTACTATGAACATCCCTACAGCTGCAACTGTTCTAGGTAGGTTTTGAATTGTACCTGCTAAACCGTGAATAATTGTATCTAGGATAACTCCCTCACTAAGCACAACTAGAATACCCCTTGAAAAACCAACAACCAAGGCTCCAGTAGCTAGGTCCTTAGCTCCTGCAATAAACTCCTCAGCCATTGTATTGGGTGAAATGCCCCCTATAATGCCCAGTACAAGCCCCATGGTGAAAAACAGGGCAGCAATTTCTATCATGTACCATCCGTGGATTAGAACACCATAAACTAAAATCATCATTCCTAGTACAAAACCCACTAGGACAAGTTTTTGCCTAGTAGTTAAGCCATGATCCTTATCAATCTCAACTACTTCTGAGGCCTGATCAAGCTCTAGCTGCCTACAAAAACTGTAGCTTGGATCTTCCTTGACCTTATTAGCATATCTCATGGTCCATAGGATTGCTGATGCTAAAATAGCAACATATAAAACTAGTCTAAAACCTATACCTGAAAAAGTAGGTAGCTCTGCAATCCCCTGGGCTACTCCTACTGTAAAGGGGTTCATCCAGCCCCCAACAAAGCCTGCTGCAGCACCACTAAAAACTATAGCAGTTCCAACAACAGCATCATATCCCAGGCTCCTTGCTAGAACAATACCAATGGGAACAAAGACAATTGTCTCCTCACTCATACCAAAGGTAGCACCTCCTAGGGAGAAGACTGTCATTATTACAGGTATCATTAGCGTTTCTTTTCCGCCAAATTTAAGTGCTAGAGACCTAATCCCATCCAAAATAGCTCCGGTACTATTGATAATTCCAAAGGCACCACCAACTACAAAGATGAAAAAGACCACCTCTGCTGAAGCCACCAAGCCCTTGGGAACGGCCTGCATTAAGTTGAAAAATGGCACAGGGTTTGAATCCACATAATGGAAAGTATCGGGGTCAACAACAGTTCGACTAGATCCGTCGGGCATCTCTATTTGAACCCTGTCGTACTCTCCTGCGGGTAGTACATAAGTTGAAATACCAGCGATTAGTATAATTACAAAAATAATCACATAGGTATGGGGAAATTCCCTCTTCTTTTTTTGAGTCATCCTATCCTCCTCTTATAAATATGTATATATATAAATAATTATACACAAGTTAGAGCAAAAACTCAATTTTTTTTAATTTAAATTTATATTGAGCGGGAGTTTAGAGCTACTAGTCCTCCCTGTATTCAATGCTGACACTACAGGACTCAATACTGTTCATCATGGCACCATAGTAGAGATTAAAACTGAGGATATCCCCTAGGTTTATTTCTTCTTTTGCATCCTCTATATCAAGGATTCCATGATCAGAGCTGCCCCCCATAACCTCCACCCCTTCTATGAGGGGAGTCAGGCCATCTAGATCCCCCACATCCCTTTTACCCAGGGCAACCAGGGCTCTTTTTCTTCTACCCCTGTCTTCATAGGTAGGGGTCTTGCCAAAGGCGTCAACAAAAATCCTGCCTAGGGGATGGGAGAACTTCTCCTTAAGCTCAATTACCTGGGCCTGGATTATGTAGTTGTCCTTTCTAATTCCCGGAATATCTACCTGCCAAATCTCAGCTATATCTCTACCTACTAGGATGCCTTCACCCACCCTAAGGTGGTTAATCCTCTCAGGACAGCGGCCCTCTACAATTAGGGGCAGGGTTGAGGTGGCTCCACCTGATATTATTTTAAGCCTTCTTCCAATCATAGCCTCAATTTTTTCTGCTAGCTCAACAAGCCGACCTAGATTCTTCTCATCGGGAACAATAGCGCCGTAGCAGCCCAGGTTGGTCCCAATTCCTAAAAGTTCAAGACCCTCCATCTCCTCACAAAGCCTGGCGGTCTCCATTAGCTCTTCTTCTTCTTCTATCCCCTCCCTAAGGTCTCCTAGATCCACCATAAGGACTACCCCATGGCTTTTTCTCTGCTTTAGGGCCTCCTGGTTTAAAAGCTCTAGAGTCTTCCTTTCAGAGTTTAGAGAGCAGTCTGCGTAGCGCACCAGGTCTTCTAGCTCACTAATCATGGGGATTCTAATAAGCATAATCTCCCCTTTATAGCCTAGCTCCCTCATCCTCATAATAGTCTTCATCCTGGAATCCCCCAGACTCTCTATGCCTCCCTTTTTCATAGCCTTAGCTATGGGGATATAGCTTTCTTCATAGCTATTGGAGCTTTTAACCACCCCTGTTATAGCTATGCCCTGGTTTTTACAGAGCTCACTTACTACCCTTGAATTATTTTCTATTCCCTTTAGGGATATTTGAAGCTTTGGATACATGCTATTCTCCTATCTTAAAAGTCCTAGTCCAGTAATACTTTTAATTATTATACCTTAAAAACAAATAAAAAAGGCACCAAGTGCCCTGATTAAAGAATCCTATAGAGGCCAGAAGCGTGGTCTCTGCCTGCCACCTCCACCAGCATATCCCTACCCACCTTAATTCCTTCTTCCTTTAGAACCTTTTCTACGCTCATTCTAGCAAGTTCAGGATAGTTATTCTTCTCACTGAGGTGGGCCAGCATAACAAATCTTAGCCTTTCATGTTCCTTGTAGATTTGAGAAATTACCCTACCTGCAGCTTCATTGGACAAGTGGCCTAATTCTCCCAGAATTCTTCTTTTTAAAGAGTAGGGATAGGGCCCCATTCTAACAAGCTCTTCATCATGGTTGGCCTCTAAAACCAGGAAATCACTGGGGAGGATCATCTCCATAACCTCATCTGGCATATACCCTAGGTCAGTTGCAATGCTAAGAATTTTTTCTTCATAGCTCAGCTTAAAACCCAGGGTAGAGGGAGCGTCGTGGGGTAATTCAAAGCTTTCTACCAAAAGCCCTTCTAGATCAACAGGTCCATTAAGAACCCTCATCCGCCTTTTAGAAGCAACATTTAGGCTCTCAAGGGTTTCTTCACGGCCATAAATCATAAAACCATAGTTTTTAGCCAGGACCTCCAGGCCCCTGGTGTGATCAGTGTGGATATGACTAATAAAGATAGCATCAACATCCTCCATGGACTCCCCTATCTCTTCAAGGCCCTTTACCACCCTTCTAGCAGAAATTCCCACATCAATGAGGATACTGGCCTGGGAGGTTTTTATAAAGTGGCAGTTACCTGAACTGCCACTGACAAGTGAACAATATTCAAACATAATTTTCTCCTCATCTATTGTAGCAGATAAGAAAACTAAACAAAAGCTCGAAGGGGTAGTGTACAGTAGTTGTAGGTCGTATAATTGAAATAAAAGAAAGCCCCCATGTGCTAAA
>LFTD01000119.1:0-711 GCA_001512625.1 Clostridiales bacterium DTU036
TCCTCGGCCTGAGAAAGAATTTGCTCCTTTTCCCTCTTGACATAGTCATGAGCAAATTCAAGGTCATCAAGTGCCTTCTGCTTGGCCTCTTCAACAATCTCAAGAGCCCTTGCTTCAGCTTTTTTGACTTGCTCTATGGCATTCAATAGCTTACCTCCCCTCTTCTATATCGATTATTTTGTTGACGCGGCGCTCATGTCTGCCGCCTTCAAAGTCTGCCTTTAAAAAGGCATCTAAAATGCTTTTGGCTAAATCTACACCGGTTGTCCTGCCTCCCAGGGCTAGAATGTTGGCATTATTGTGGCGCCTAGCCATGGTTGCGGAGTACTCTTCACTACAAAGAGCAGCCCTGACTCCTTTAACCTTATTAGCTGCTAGGCTAATACCAATACCAGTGCCGCAAACAACAAGTCCAAGGCAGTTTTCTTCTATGACCCTCTCACCAGCTAGTCTCCCATAATCTGGATAATCCACGCTGTTATGATCATAGCAACCCAGGTCCAGAACCTCATAGCCCAGCTCCTTTAGGTAGAGTCTCAGGCTTTCCTTGAGGTCAAAACCACCATGGTCTGATGCGACTACTATCTTCATTTACAACCTCCTTGTCCGGCCTCCACTTGATCTTACTACCCTATCCATTATGGCTCGGCCTAATCCTTCAGTAGGAAGAGCAGTTATATATATTATATCATAATTATGTGAATCTAAACG
>LFTD01000119.1:802-8065 GCA_001512625.1 Clostridiales bacterium DTU036
GTCTTGGGAGCATAGTGCTTATATTTAAGTCCTGGAGAAGCAAACTCTCCCTTATTCTCATAAAGATCAACAGGACCAAGAAGTTCTTCTAGCTCTTCAAGACTGACTCTGCCTGGCCTTAGTAGAATAGGCCTGGCTCTACTTAGGTCTATTACTGTTGATTCCAAACCCACCTGGCAGTCTCCACCAAGGACTATAGCATCCACTCTACCCTCCATCTCCTTAAGGTGGTCCTCACTAGTAGGTGAAGGCCTACCAGAAATATTGGCAGAGGGGGCAGCCAGGGGAAGGTCCACCAGACTTAGGAGCTCCAGGGCCACTGGGTGGCTGGGCATCCTAACTGCAACGGTGTCTAGGCCACCACTAACAATATCCGATATATGGCTTTTCTTTTTAAAAATCATTGTTAGAGGCCCGGGCCAGTACTTATCAATTAAAACCTCAGCCTCTGGTGGTACAAACTCAGTAATCTCATCAAGCTGGTCTCTTTTATAAATATGCAAAATAAGAGGGTTGTCTCTGGGCCTACCCTTGGCAAGAAAAATCTTACCTAGGGCCTCGTCGTCATCGAAGCGAGCCCCTAGCCCATAAACGGTCTCTGTTGGAAAGATAACCGTTCCCCCCTCTTTTAGTATTGCTGCTGCCTTATTCAGTTCTTTTCTAAAAATCTGGCTCACTAGCCCTCCTGGAGCTGCTGGGCCTGGTAGTTTGTAGCCAGAGCATCAATCATCTCATCTATGTCACCCAGAAGAAAGCTATCTAGCTGGTGGGTGGTCATATTGATTCTGTGATCTGTTATCCTGCTCTGAGGAAAATTATAGGTCCTGATTTTAGCTGAGCGGTCCCCAGTCCCTATTTGTAACTTGCGCTCCTGAGCAATGGCAGCGTTTTGCTCTGAGAGCATCTGGTCGTAGAGCCTGGCTCTAAGGACCCTCATAGCCTGCTCCTTATTCATCTGCTGGCTCTTGCCATCCTGACAGGTCACCACCATACCTGTTGGCAGGTGGGTAATCCTTACTGCTGAGTCGGTGGTGTTGACCGATTGGCCTCCATTACCTGAAGAGCGGAACACATCCACCTTTAAATCATTATTATTGATCTCAATATCCACTTCGTCTGCTTCGGGTAAAACTGCTACTGTAGCAGTAGAGGTATGAATCCTGCCCCCAGACTCTGTCTCAGGTACCCTTTGAACCCTGTGGGTTCCCGACTCAAATTTAAGCCTGGAATAGGCTCCCTTGCCATTTATCTGGATAGAGGCTTCCTTGATTCCCCCCACACTTGTTTCTGAGATATCAATAACCTCAGCCTTCCAGCGGTGGTCCTCTGCATAGCGCATATACATCTTCATTAGTTCTCCAGCAAAGAGCCCAGCTTCATCGCCGCCGGCTCCTGCTCTAAGCTCCATGATAACGTTCTTATCATCATTTGGATCCTTGGGAATAAGTAGGATTTTTATATCTTCTTCAAGGCCGGCTAGGCTTTCTTCAAGCTCTTCAATTTCAAGCTGGGCTAGCTCTTTCATCTCATCATCGCCAGCCTCTAGAAGCTCTCTAGCTCCCTCTAGTTCTTCTTCTGTATTTTTCAAGCTGGTATATTTTTCAACTATAGCCATAAGCTCACTGTGTTCTTTTACATACTTCTGCCAGGTCTTGGTATCTTCAATAACCTGGGGGTCTGCAATAAGGTTTGAGAGCTCTTCGTATTTTGTGACCAGCTTATCTAATTTGTCTCTAAGCATTTAAATCTTCCTTCCAATGTAGTACCGGACCTTGCCGGCTAAATCTCTTTCAATTTTACCATAAAAACCTTGAGTAAGTTTAATTATATCTTCTTCATGGTCATCGCCTATTTCAAGGAGTAGATACCCACCAGGTTTAAGGTAAGTGAGGGCCCCATCAAATATTCTCTCTATTATGTCCAGGCCTTCCTCCCCTCCATCTAGGGCAAGTAGGGGCTCCTGTCTAGCTACCTCTAAACTCTCAAGAGCTCCCCTTTTTATATAGGGAGGATTGGAAATAATTAGCTCATAGCTTCCTTCAACCTCTTCATAAAGGTCAGATAGTAAAAAAACCACCTCAGCTCCCAGCTCTTTGCCATTTGTCCTAGCTACTTCAAGGGCCTTAGGACTGATATCCACTGCTCTTATTCTAGATGAGGGTCTTTCAAGAGCCAGGCTAATTGCTATAACTCCAGACCCTGTGCAGAGGTCCAGAGCCGAGTCCCATTTAAGCTCTAAGGCTCTTTCTACTAGGCCCTCGGTCTCGGGTCTTGGAATCAGTACGTCCTCATTAACTTCAAATCTTCTTCCATAAAAGTAGGCTTCTCCTAAAATATAGGCCAGAGGTAGACCCTGACTATAAAGTAAGCCAATCTCCTCTAATCTCTTATCCACAGGAAAGTCTGGATTATCAATAAAGACCTGGCCATAGTCCTGACCTGTAAGATGGAAAAAGGCCCAGTTCTGCTGGGTTTTTCCTAGATAGGCCAGGGATTTATAAAGCTCCCTAGCCCTCATTGATGGCCAGCTCCAGGGCCCTTAGCGCAACTTCTAACTGCCCATCATCGGGCTCAGCTGTAGTAAGTCTTTGAAGCCATAGTCCTGGCTTTCTTAGAAAGACAACAAGATTTGTCTCCCTAGCGGTAAACTTTAAAGCCTCATAACTAATTCCCGCTAGAACTGGCAGGAAGAGGAGCTTGAGGATAATCCTAGTCCCCACCGAGGTCCAGCCCACAAAGGAAAAGAAGAGAACACTAATAATAAAGACAAACACAATATAGCTGGTGCCACACCTGGGGTGGAACCTGGAAAAGCTCCTAGCATTGTCCACAGTTAAATCCATCCCCGCTTCATAGGTAAAGACGGCCTTGTGCTCAGCACCGTGGTACTGAAAGACCCTGTGGATATCCTTTTGCTTACTAATAATATAGATATAGGCTACAAGTAGAAGCATCTTAATTAGGCCCTCGGCAAGGCTTAGAAGGACTCGGTTTGTAAGCCTATCCCTTAAAAAGCTAGCAATTAGGGTTGGCAGCATGGAGAAAAGCAAAAAAGCCAAAGCCAAACTACTTAAAAGGGTTAGGCCAAAACTAACAGCCTCAGCCTTGTCTCCAAAGACCTTTTTTAACCATATATCAAACTTGCTTTCTTCTTCCCCAAAAGCCTGGGCAGAAATATCCAGGGCCTTCACCCCTACCTTCATTGAAGAATAAAGGGCAAATATTCCCCTTAAAACTGGATACTTCCATATCCCCTTAGCTGGATCAGGTTCATCTAGGATTATCTCATCTAGTCCCCCATCCTGCCTTCTTAAAACCATGGTGGTGGCCCGGTCTCCCTTCATCATAACCCCTTCGATCAGGGCCTGGCCCCCTACACTTGCTCTACTCATGCTTCCTCCGCTCATCTAAATAACACTGGCCACATAGGGCCTCGTAACTAACATCCTGCTGATTATCTATAACCACCTGGTCTCCTTCAAAAGTAAATTTCCCATCTATCTTCCTACCATTTAGGATGGCCTTCCTGCCACACCTACAAATGGTCTTAAGTTCTTCAATATCATGGGCTAAAAGGAGCAGTCTTTCACTGGCAGGAAAGCCAGTCATAGAAAAATCTGTCCTTAGGCCATAGCTAATAACTGGTAAATTTAGGTCTATTACAAGCCTAAAAAGCTGGTCTATCTGCCTTACTTCAAGAAACTGAGCCTCATCCACCAGGATACAGGCAGGTTTCTCTTCAAGTGAGTTAACCAGTTCAAAAACATCATCCTCACTGGTAATCAGATAGTCAACCTTCCTATCAATACCAATCCTTGAGGATATAGAATCTTGAATCTTACTATCCACTTCAGGTTTTAAGACCAGGACCTTCATACCCCGCTCTTCATAATTGTGAGCCACCTGGATAAGGGCAGTGGATTTGCCAGAGTTCATAGCTCCATATCTAAAGTATAATTTAGCCATCTTGCCTCCTCAAGTCTATATACCCCTTAATCCCTATCCCTAAAATAAAAAAGATTAGAGTTTTCTCTAATCTTCTAAACCATATTTCTTCTTGAACTTTTCTGCTCTACCGCCTCTGTCGTGAACCTTCTGAGTTCCTGTGAAGAAAGGATGGCACTCTGAGCAGATTTCAATCCGAATTTCATCTCTTGTTGACCTTGTTGTAAAAGTGTTTCCGCAGGCACAAGTCACTTGAACTTCTTTATATTCAGGATGAAGATCTTTTTTCATCGTATTCACCTCCTAATTTAATATATACCTATAAGAGTATACCACTTGATTTGTAAAAGTGCAAATAATGGCATACATAGATTTTGTAATAATTCTAAGTTTTAATTATCTTTTTTCTTAAAAAGATCCATGAATCTATCCAAAATTGTCTTTTCTATTTCTGGCCCATTATCTACTTCTTCCTGAACCAGACTTCTACCTTCATAAAGGAAGATAAACTGGACAGATGAGGTCTTGTCATTTTTAGGACTAGTAAAGGACTGAAACTCAACTTCATCAGCGAAGAGGCCTTCTAATTCCTCCTCTATTCCCTCTAACATTTTCTTATCTATGTCCTTTGTTTCCTCCCTCATTAGGGAAGTCCCCCTACCAAGCTCTAGCCCTCCATTATAGAGGGTTTCTAGGCCCTGGTGAAGACTCCAAAAACCATGGACGTACTGACCTAGACCATAGTCAAAGTCCTTAAGGCCCTGGCCTAGTTCCTTAAGACCCTTATTAAGCTCAAGGTAGCTAGTATAAAGAAGTTCAGTCCCAGAGCTTAGTTCCTTAACGCCGGATTCAAGTTCTCCTTTAACCTGGCTAAACTGGTCCATACCCTTTGATATTTCAACTAGGCCTTGACTCAAGGCTCCTATCCCGTATGAAAGCCCCTGGCCTCTGGCTACTCCTACATAGACTTCTTCAACCCCGTCCACATAAAGGACAAGACCCTCATGAAACTTTTTGTAGCCAGAGCTTAGAAGCCTCATGTTTTCTAAAAGCTCCTGGATATCTGACATATTTAGCTCTAGATCTTCTAGGATTCTCTTAAGCTCTCTTAGCTGGTCTTGGAAGGCTAAAAACTCTTCTTCAAAGCTTGGTAAACTACTTAAAAAGAAATCTATAAGTTTAGATTCTAGGCTAAGACCAGTTTCTATTCTTTCAAGCCGTAGAAGCTCATTATCTAGTACCTGGGCAGCTGTGCTCATCTGAGCCTCATAATGACCAGAAACATCAGCCACCAAATCTAAATCATCCTCTTCATAAGAGGGGTAAGCTTGGGGAGAATAAAGACTATCTCTAACCCTACTTATCTCACTAATACTTACTCTTATATCTACTAAGTTCTTTTCTATAATGGCTGATATCTCCTGAAGACTCTCCTGATCAATTGAGGTTATAAGGGGAATTATCCGTTCACTTATAAAAGCCAGAGCCTTCTCCACCATCTCCAAATCTTCTTCATCAAAGTCTATCTTACCAAGCTCACCTACTAGTTCAAAAAAGATTAGGAAGTTCTCTGAAGCTGATACAAGATTATCCTCTTCAACTATCTCACCATCCAAGCCACCCTTGCCATTTATAACAAGGAGCTCTAAGCCCGAAGCAAGCTCATAAGCCCCAGCATCAAGTTCGATGGCCCCATCTGAAAGTAGGTCCAGGCCTTCTGATAGTTCATCTATGCCAGAAGTTAGTTCTAGAATACCATCACTAAACTCCTTCATTCCCTCGCTGTACTGGCCTAGACCAGAAGCAAACTCCTGGGACCCATCAGCTAGCTCTAAAAGTCCTCCGCTCAGCTTACCTGAACCCGATGTAAGACTGCTGCCTCCATAACCAAAGCTTTGGCTACCTTCTTTAATCTGAAAAAGACCATCTAAAAACGCTTGAGTTCCATCATTTAACTCAGCTATGGCCAGTTCCAAGGTTTTTAAGTCTTCAGTATAATCTGAAAACTCATCCAGATTAATGCCTAGATTTAATGGTAGGGCGGCAATCTGGACCATTCCGGGTTCATAATCCTTTATATCTACCTCAAGATTGTAGCTACCTCCCTTGCCAGGCAGGCTCATAAAGTTAACCATCTTGGTAGAGCCAGCTGCTGCCAGGGTTCCCTCTGGTGCCTTAAGGTTACTAACCTGGTCCACATCAAACTCAAAACTTGACTGGACCACATAGTAATCAAAATAGTTAGACTCAACTTTTGGATTTTTATTTATCTCAAATAAAAGCTCTAGGTGGCCACTGGCTCCTAGTAACTCCTCTTCATTTACCTTTTTCCCATCAAGTTTCCACTCCATATTTATAAGCCAAGGTAGCTCTTCATTCTCCAAATTTCCTTGGTAATAAAAATTGTCCTTAGCATCTATCTTAACCCTTTTACCATCATAGTCTAAATCTTGGCTAGTGGAAAGATTGGCAACCTTGCTATAACTACCATAGTCATAACCACTAAAGCCCTTTGTAAATCCATTTACCGCAAATAAAGCCTTGGGCTGACCTTCATAGTCAAGCTTGGCATATATTACCTCTTCTTTAAAACCACCCCCCATAGCAAAGCTTGAAGGTGTAAGTATTAGTACTATTAAAAGGAGGGCAAGGGCCTTTTTAAATCTTTTTCTTCTCATACTTCCTCCTGCTTATTTTCTGTTTATTTATTACCCCTGTTTCTTCCTTTATCTCCTGCTCTCCTTCTTGTTTAAAAAACTTCACATGCATGGTGGTTTTCTCCACTAGTAAATCAAAGCTGTTTAAGAGCCCTGGTAGGAAGAAAATTACTAGTAGAAAGCTTATTAAAGCCCCTCTTCCTAGGACCAGGCCTAGCTCACTGACAATTGATAGGCTGGATATAAAGTAGAGTAAATAGCCTGCTGTTATTAAAATCATAGCTGGAGGTAAAAGGCCTGCTATGGTCTCCATAAAACTCTCATAGATTGCATCCTTCTTATGCATAAGCTGTCTGTTGTCAATATAGTGCTGGGTGTAGAGGATACCATAGTCCACCGTCGCCCCCAGCTGGATAGTAGAGATAACAAGATACCCTATATAGGTAAGGCTAGTTCCACTAAAGTAGGGCATGGAGAGGTTAATCCAAATTGATGTTTCTATAGTAAGTAATAGTAGTAAAGGAAGGCTAAGGCTTCTAAAACTGATTAGTAGGACCAGGCCTACTGACACTATAGCTAGGCCATTTACTATAGCGTTATCTTTTTCAATAGTGGTCTTCATATCATAGTTAACCACGGACTCCCCTAAAATATGGCCATC
>LFTD01000068.1:0-2642 GCA_001512625.1 Clostridiales bacterium DTU036
GAAAAATTAAGAATACTCCTATCTACACTCAGCCTCTGGTTCTCATTAGCTAAAAATTTAGCCACCTCATTTTCATAGTCTCTAGAACTAGTAAAGAGCCCATCAAGTCTTCTTATTCCTTGGCTATCCTCCAAATATATCTGATCCCAGCCATTATACATAATTTCCTGAAAATCTTCTTTTAAGAGCCTGTAAAATACATTTTCTTCGCTACCAAAGATTTCAGGGCCGTGTAAAGCCAATAAATCAATCCATATCTTCTCCATTTCAACCCCTAAGCTCATGCTATATTAAGAGAGGAAGTAAAACTATAAGTATGAGCCTCTTTACCATTTTGGAAAATAAAAAAACCCCCGAAGGGGTCTTCTACCAGATCTATAAGCCGAGTTCTGTTAAACATAATCATCTATCTAGTTGTAAAGTTGCCAGTACAATCATGCGACCTACCATGGCTAAAGCCTAATTTGGTCTTGCACCGAACGGGGTTTGCAGAGCCATTACATCACTGCAATGCTGGTGAGCTCTTACCTCACCCTTCCATCCTTACCTATAAAATAGGCGGTTTATTTCTGTTGCACTTTCCTTAGAGTCGCCTCCACTGGACGTTATCCAGCGTCCATTAATGGTGCTCGGACTTTCCTCATGCAAAGCACGCGATTATGCAATCTGGTGGCTATATTATAGCATAATTTCAAGGCTCCTACAATGAAAAGAAAGCTCGTCTAATCCCTGCAGGGTCCTCTCATACTTAGCTTGGTCCCTATTAAAGGTAGCAGATTTAATATATTCAAGCTTTCCTTTTTTTACCTTTAAATAGCCTTTATAAAGTTCCAAATCTTCATAGAGGCCTTTAGATAGATTGAAGTCATAGGCTTGATCTTGTCCCTTTTTATAGAGGAGAATCTCGTAGTACTTATCCTCAAAAGCAAGGAGCTCCTTTTCTAAATAAAACCCTCTTTCATAAAGAGCTTTTCTTAGGTAGCCTATCTGTTGCATAGGCTGGACAATAAAGTATCTTAGATTCTCAAAAATTTCTCTGCTCTCATCTATTATTTTAACAATCAGCTCTCCACCCATCCCTGCTATTACGGCTAGCTCCAAAGGCTCCGTAAAGCCTCTGAGTCCATCCATAAGAAAAAAGCTCACTGGATAATCCTTTAGGTTCTCCTTAGCAACTAAGAGTGGGGCCTGAGCCACATCAGTAACATAAACCTTCCTGGCCAAGTTCCTATCTACAATCATCTTAGCTAGGTAGCCATGGTCACTTCCAATATCCACAATAGATTGGCAATCCTCAATAAGTGAAAGAAGGGCTTCTAATCTTTTCATAGATCTAGATAGTCTGCCAGTCTTCTACTTCTTGAAGGATGTTTAAGCTTCCTTAATGCCTTAGCCTCTATCTGCCTAATTCTTTCTCTAGTAACATCAAAGGTCTTACCAACCTCTTCTAGGGTTCTAGGTCTTCCATCCTCTAGGCCAAAACGCAGTTTAAGTACTTCCTGCTCCCTAGGAGTCAAGTCCTGTAGGACCTCCATAAGGACTTCTTTAAGCATAGAAAAAGCTGCTGCATCTGAAGGTGCCTGAGCTTCTGAATCAGGAATAAAGTCTCCAAGATTGGAATCTTCTTCTTCACCAATAGGTTTTTCTAAAGAAACTGGCTCCTGGCTAATTTTCTTTATCTCTAGAACCTTTTCTGCAGTTATATCCATAACTTCAGCTATTTCCTCAGGACTAGGTTCCCTGCCCAAATCTTGAGATAACTGTCTTTCAATTCTAGTTAATTTATTAATAGTCTCAACCATATGAACTGGTATTCTTATAGTCCTGGCTTGGTCAGCAATACTCCTAGTTATAGCCTGTCTAATCCACCAAGTTGCATAGGTTGAAAATTTAAATCCCTTGCGGTAATCAAATTTTTCTACCGCCTTCATTAGGCCAAGATTACCTTCCTGGATAAGGTCTAAAAAGAGCATGCCCCTTCCCACATAACGTTTGGCAATACTTACAACCAGCCTTAGGTTGGCCTCACAAAGTTGCTGCTTAGCCTCTTCATCTCCTGCCTCCATCCTCTTAGCTAGTTTTACCTCTTCTTCTGCAGTCAAAAGGGCTACCCTACCAATTTCTTTTAAGTACATCCTTACAGGGTCGTCAACACTAACACCCTTACTGGCTAGCTCCTTGGCATCTTTTTCCGCATCACTTGTCTCGTCATCATCTTTATCATCCTTGTCTTCTGAAAAATCATCATCTAAATCCATATCTTCTTCGACAAGTTCTACGCCTTTTTTGACCAAATGGTCATATGCAGAGGCAAGATCAAAATCACCCAAATCAATATTTTCTAAGGCATCAATTACGTCATTATAACTTAATTTTCCCTCAGCTTTTCCTCTTTCTTCTAATTCTTTGAGGATTTTATTTACCATCTTCCCCCTCCTTCTTTAGCCATGATTTTTACCTTCATCTTCTGTAATAAAACAATCTCTTCTAACTTATCATCATAGGGCTCAAGTCTGAGCTCCTCAATTTTTCTATCTAGTTGGTCATCTAGTACCCTTCTAAAAAAGCCTTCCCAATAGTCAAGGTCTGCCTGAGAAAGGACTCTGTCTCTAGACTTAAGCATATAGTCAATCTGCTCTAAG
>LFTD01000068.1:2774-11029 GCA_001512625.1 Clostridiales bacterium DTU036
CTGGAGCCTTAGTGACAATATCTATGTCCCTGCGCAGGTCCTCAGCACTGACACCAACCCTTTCAGCCACATATCTTAGGTATAGATCTTGTTGACTATGTTTTTTAATCTTACCCAATAAAACCCCTATTTCCTCAAGAAAAGCACTTTTCCCTGCCATGGTTTTTAAGTTATGACTCTTTTCAAGATCCAAGATTCTATACTCCAGGCTTTCTAGGGCCTTCTCTTCAAGATAATTTAAGAATTTTTCTTTTCCCTCTTTGCCAATATAGTCATCAGGGTCTTGACCATCAGGTAAAGTAACAACCCTTACATCCATAGAAAACTCATCTAGGATTTCTAGGGCTCTTTTAGTGGCTTCTATTCCTGCCCCATCTCCATCATAAAGTATTATAAGTTCAGAACAGTACCGCTCAAGGAGTTTTGCTTGTTCCTTGGTGAAAGCTGTGCCCAAGCTAGCCACTGCATTGGCTACTCCCTTATCAAAAAGGCTTATAACATCCATATAACCCTCAACAAGGATAATTCTCCTCTGATCTCCTCTGTGATCCTTGGCTATATTTAAACCATACAAGTGATAGCTTTTATTAAAAACTGGTGTATCTGCGGTATTTAAGTACTTAGGGATCCCCTCAGGATCCATGGTCCTGGCTCCAAAGCCAACAACTCTCCTTCTTAAATCCACTATGGGAAAGATAATCCTATCTCTAAACCTATCATAAAAACCTCTGGCTCCGTAGCCAAATAGACCTGATTCTTCGGCCCTACTTTGGTCAAGGTCTTTTCCTATGAGGTTATAAAGGTTATGCCAGCTTTCGTCTGCATAGCCTAGCCCATAAACCCTCAGAGTTTTTTCAGACAAGCCTCTGGCAAGTAAATAGTCCCTAGCCTGGGAATTCTCCCTTAAACTATTCATATAAAAATGGGCAGCTTTTCTATTGAGTTCATAGAATTCGCTTAAATCTCTATAGCTAGTTTCGTCAAAATCCCTATTTCTATAGCTGGATAAATCAATATTAAATCTATCAGCCAGGCTTTCAATGGCAGTTAGGAAATCAAGATTCTCACTTTCCATAACAAATTTGATTACATTACCTCCTGCTCCGCAACCAAAACATTTGTAGATTTGCTTGGATTCGCTGACCATAAATGAGCCGGTTTTTTCTGAATGAAAGGGGCAAAGACCTTTAAAATTCTGCCCTGCTTTTTTAAGATCAACCTTTTGTGAAATTACATCCACTATGTTGATCTGGTCACTTATTATATTGCCTATCCCATCTACATATTTTTTTGCCATTCTAACCTTCCTGCCAAAATCTAGGTAAAAAAATCTCCTTAAACCTTTCTACTGCATATCTATCACTCATACCAGCTATATAGTCTTTTACAGCTAGTTCAATATTTTCATCTAAGAAAACATCTGGTAGCTTATGGGGATTCTCCAAAAAATACCCATAGAGCAGTTCCATGAGTCTTACAGTCCTTTTTTCTTCTTCCTTGGCATGGGAATCCAGATAAAGATTATCAAACATAAATTTTCTTAATGCCATGGTAGCCCCATTAACTTCTGAACTAAAGCTTATCTGTCCCAAATCCGAAGATGTGTTTACCAGGTCTTTTATCATGGTATCAATTCTTTTTGAGGCACTTTCTCCAAGCACCTGTCTAATATCACTAGGGAGATCCTGGTCTTTTAAAATTCCTGCTCTTCTAGCATCATCAAAATCATGGTTGAGATAGGCAATCCTATCGGCATAATAAATAAGCTGTCCTTCTAGTGTAGCAGCTTTTTTACCTCCGCTGTGGTTGAGAATTCCATCTCTAACCTCTTGACTTAAATTTAGTCCCCTATAGGGCTTACCTTCCCTAATTTCAATCCAGTCCACTACCCTTAGGCTCTGCTCATTATGGCGAAAGCCACCTGGATAAAGCCTGTTTAAGACGCTCTCACCACAGTGACCAAAAGGAGTATGGCCTAGGTCATGACCCAGGGCTATTGCCTGGGTCAAGTCCTGATTTAAGCCAAGTATATCAGCCATACTATTAGCTATCTGCATAACCTCAAGAGTATGGGTTAATCTGGTGCGATAATGATCCCCCTCGGGTGCTAAAAAGACCTGGGTCTTATGCTTTAGTCTTCGAAAGCTCTTAGCATGGATTATCCTGTCTCTATCTCTAGCAAAGCAAGTCCGATAGTAGTCTTCTTCCTCTGGATATACCCTACCCAAAGACTGAGAGCTTTTAGCAGCTAGGGAGCTAAGAGATTTCTCCTCATTTAATTCCTTATCTAAACGCGAATACTTTTTCATTCATACTGGAAGCGTGGTTCAAAATAATTCATAAGCTCTTCTATATCAACACGCTCCTGCTCCATGGTATCCCTATCTCTAATAGTAACAGTATTGTCCTCTAAACTCTGAAAGTCTACAGTTACACAGTAGGGAGTTCCAATCTCATCAGATCTACGATATCTTCTACCAATACTGCCTCTTTCATCAAATTCGACATTATACTTCCTACTCAACATATGATATAGCTCTTCTGCCTTAGGAGATAGCTTTTTAGAAAGAGGTAGTATGCTGATTTTTACCGGTGCCAGCATTGGGTGGAATCTTAAAAGATTTCTTGTACTGCCATCTTCTAATGTCTCCTCATCATAGGCATCTACTAAAAAGGCAAGGAAGAGTCTTTCCACACCTACACTAGGCTCTATAACAAAAGGAGTATATTTTTCATTGGTTTGGGGATCAAGATACTGCATATCCTTACCTGAGTGCTTCATATGCTGACTCAGGTCATAATCTGTCCTGTCTGCAACACCCCACAGTTCGCCCCAGCCAAAGGGATAGAGATATTCAATATCAGTTGTAGCTACACTATAGTGGGATAGCTCTTCTTTTTCATGGTCTCTGAATCTTATATTTTCTTCGGTAAGGCCTAAATCAAGGAGGAAGTTCCAGCAGTGTTTCTTCCAATAGTCATACCACTCAAGGTCGGTACCAGGCTTACAGAAAAACTGCATCTCCATCTGCTCAAACTCCCTGGTCCTAAAAATAAAATTACCTGGAGTGATTTCATTTCTAAAACTCTTACCAATCTGACCTATCCCAAAAGGAACCATCATTCTAGATGAACGCTGTACTGATTTAAAGTCAACAAAAATACCCTGAGCAGTCTCAGGCCTTAAATAAATCTCTGTAGTAGCCTCTTCAGTCACACCTTGATGGGTTTTAAACATCAGATTAAACTTTCTTATATTGGTAAAATTGTGCTTTCCACATACAGGGCAAGGGATTTGGTCTTCAAGAATAACCTGGTGAAGCTTTTGATCATCAGCACCCAAAAGATCCTTTTGAATATTATTTTTTAACAGATAATCTTCAACTATGTGATCCGCCCTAAACCTACTTTTACATTCCTTACAATCAATTAGCGGGTCAGAAAAACCACCAACATGACCACTGGCTTCCCAAACTGCAGGATTCATAAGTATTGAGGCGTCCAGCCCCACTACATTCATATGGCGTTGAACAAAATAATACCACCAAGAATTCTTAATATTCTTTTTTAACTCCACCCCCAGAGGGCCATAATCCCAGGTGTTTGATAGGCCACCATATATTTCTGAGCCTGGGTAAACAAATCCGCGGTTCTTGGCAAGAGAAACGAGACTCTCCATACTGATCATACTGTACACTTCCTTTCGAATTTTTCTAGTTTTCTTCTTCCTCTTTGACTTCTTCTACAACTTCCTTGACTTCTTCTACAGCTTCTTTTACTTCTTCTTTAACTTCTTCAGAAGCATCCTTAGCATCTTCTTCTAGGTCTTCAACCAGGTCCTCAACCTCTTCTTTCAGGTCTTCAATACCTTCACCTATTTCTTCTTTAAAACCATGGACTTTTTCTTCAATATTTTCCTTAATGTCCTTGGCAAAATCCTTACTATCTTTTAAGCCTTTTTTAAGCACTTCCTCTAAATCCGAACCACTTTCCTTGGCTTTCTTAATGGATTGGTCCATAAATTCCTTAACATTAACCTTGTCTCCATCGGATTTTTCCAAGATAATATCGTGGCCACTTAAAAGTGCTACGCCTAAAGCTGCTGCAGAAAAAGTGGTTGCGAAGACTACTCCAAACAAACCAACTCCAAGCGGAACATTGAGTACTGTCTCATCTTTCTTTTTAACAATTAGTCTAATTAGATTGCCCTTTCTAACCAGCTCTTTTACCTGCTGAACCAGGGAATCAAGGCTGGTCCTACTGTAGGCCCCATCCTTGGCTAGAGCTGCCTCAATAGCCAGATCTAGGTCTCCCTCTGCAGCTAGTAAATAAGCCCTGGCTTCATCAAAATCAAAACCTGTTTCTTCAATAAACTTATCAATCATTTCAAGAGTAATTTTTTCCATAGTATCCTCCTACTATAAATATTCTTCCATCTCTTTGTGTAGGGCCGGAATATTTGCTCCCAAGTGGGTGTATATAAACTGCTCCATGAGACCGGGGGCCCTTTTAACCAATTCATCATCTAAGTTTAGGTTTAAAAAGGTGGACATCTTGAGTCTATTGGCTTCTCTCCATAGCACCAGAACCTCAGCCTCACTTCCTCCCTCTACAACCTCTCCCGTTTCTACTAGTAATTGATACCCTGGTCCCTCAAGATTTACGCAATCTAAATCTGGCATAATACCTAGGATTTCAATTAAGTTGGCCAAAAAATAAACCAAAAGTTTATCCATAAACATTGGGTATTTTTTAAGTACACTCAGACTATTTACTAAAAGCTCAAAGGCGGCTACACTTGTTTGATTCTCCTGGAAAAGATAGATATAGCTTCTTGAAAAAAAAGAGGCCATTAACATAACTGAGAAGTCCTTTCTCAGATCATAAAAGCTATCCAAAACCATAACACTTCTTAATTGAAGCTTATTACCACTAACCTGGTAAAGTCCATAGCTAAAGGGACTAGAACCAATATTTAGTGCGTTTTTAGGATGATTGGCCCCTCTGGCAAAAACCTCTACTCTGCCTCGCTGGCGGGTAAATATACTTAAATAACAATCGCTATCATTTATTTTGTTTCTCTTTAGTACTACGCCTTCTAGTTCATACTGTCTCATTTATCGTAGCCATACTCTTTAATATAGTGAGAAGAACGCCTCCAATCACTTTTAACCTTAACCCAAAGCTCAAGATGGACAGGCTGCTTAAAGAGTTCAACTAGCTCTAACCTGGCTGCCCTACCGATACCTTTTAGTTTTCTTCCCCCTTTACCAATAACTATTCCCTTGTGGGAATCCCTTTCAACAATAATTGTTGCTGCCATGTAAAGGCCATTTTCTTCCTGGGTATATTCTTCTAGAACCACCGCAATACCGTGGGGAACCTCCTGATCTAAGTAGTGAAGTGCCTTTTCCCTAATAATTTCCTCAATTAGGGTTTCATCGCTCATATCTGTAAGGGAGTCTTCAGGGTAGTACATAGGACCTTCTGGTAGATAATCATATATCTTATCTAAAAGGCCTAGAACTGTCTCTGGAATAATTGCAGAAAGCGCAATAACCTCATTAAACTCTCCAAGTTCTTCTATGGCTTTTTTATTTTCAAGTAGGCCCTTTTCATCTATAAGGTCTATTTTATTGAGTAGAAGAAGCTTAGGCACATTACTAGGCAGTTTTTTAGACATAAAAAGATCCCCAGGACCTACGCCCTGAGAAATATCTACCATGAAAAGAATCAGGTCCATATCAACTAGGGACTCGTCAATTCTTTCCAACATATAGTCATCAAGCTTGTTCTTAGGTTTATGCATGCCGGGAGTATCAACAAAGATTATCTGTCCCTTCTCCTGGGTTACTATGCCCTTAATAGCATGCCTGGTTGTTTGGCTCTTACTACTTACAATCGATACCTTTTCACCAACTAGCTGATTAACAAGGGTGCTTTTTCCAACATTGGCCCTGCCAACTACTGCACAAAATCCTGATTTCACAATAAATCCTCTCCTGTAAAAGCATGGGGTAGTAGGTCTTCAGCTTCATAAACAATATAATTATCCTTGCCGGCAACAATGATTTTTGCCTCGGGTCCAAACTCCATAATGACCTGCCTGCAAATTCCACAGGGAAAAGTATAGTCTTCCTGGCCAACCACTGCAAGATGAGTAAAGCTCTTATAACCTTCACTTACTGCCTTTTGAATAGCCACTCTCTCAGCACAATTTGTTGCTCCAAAGGAAGCAGATTCAACATTACAGCCAGTGAAAATGTGGCCATCCTCAGTTAATAGAGCAGCACCAACAGGAAAGTTAGAATAGGGAACATAGGCAAACTTCTTGGCCTCTCTAGCCTTTTCTATAAGTTCTTCAATAATCATAGTTTTTCCTCCACCAGCCCATAGGCTATTTCTTCTTTAGTCCTCATCAGCTTTTTATCCTCATCATCCTCATGGTCATAGCCCAGCAGATGATAAAAGCTATGTATAGTTAAATAGATTAATTCCCTCATTAAGCTATGGCCATATTCCTTTGCCTGGCTCCTTACCCTATCCATATTGACAACTATATCTCCTAAAACGCTATAAGGGGCTTCAACTAACTCATTTTTTGATTCGAACTGGGGAAAACTAAGAACATCTGTTACTTTATCTATACCACGGTAGTCTCTATTTAGTGCTGCTATTTCTTCTTGATCAACAAAGGAAACTGATAACTCACCAGGTCCATCAATTTCTTCAATCTGGCAGAGTAACTTGATGGCCAGTTCCACTCCCTCCATTTCTTCTTCACTCAGTACTTCCTCGCCACTATAATATATCTCAATCATCTCTACCCTCATAACGGGCTAGAATCTTCTTGACCAGCCTATGTCTAACCACATCCTCAATTCCAAAATAGACCATGGCAATATCTTCGACTCCAGCAAGTATTTCAAGGGCATGCTTGAGGCCACTTTCCTGGCCATTAACTAGGTCAACTTGAGAGATATCTCCATTTACCACCACCTTGGAATCTGCTCCAAAACGGGTCAGGAACATTTTCATCTGCTCCTTTGAAGTGTTCTGGGCCTCATCTAAAATAATAAAGCTATTATCCAGGGTCCTCCCCCTCATATATGCCAAAGGTGCAACCTCAATTACCCCTCTTTCTTTAAGTCTATTGAAGGTTTCTTGGCCAAAAATATCACCTAGGGCATCATAGAGAGGTCTCAAGTAGGGATCCACCTTTTCCTGAAGGTCCCCAGGTAGAAAACCCAGTTTCTCCCCCGCTTCAATAGCAGGCCTGGTAATTATAATTTTTGATACTTCTTTATTCCTAAAAGCCCTGGCAGCCATGGTTACAGCTAGGAAGGTCTTACCCGTCCCAGCCGGCCCCTCACCAAAGGTTAGAGTGTTACTTTCTATGGTCTTGCAATAAAGGGATTGGCCCTTGGTCCTAGGTTTTATGAGCTTACCCTTATGGGTGGCAATTAGGATTTCTCCATTTAGTTTATCAAGTTGATGCTTGTCCTTACTAAGGGTCATATAGATCAAATATTCAAGTTTTTGTAAATCCAAAATAGCCCCAGCCAGTAATAATTTTTCCATGGACTGTAAAACCTTCCTGGTATTATCAACTGCTTCTGGAGTTCCCCTTGCTATAAAGACATTACCAGTAAAAAAAAGCTCAACGCCTAGTTGATTCTGGATTATCTTTAAATTCTCATCGAACTTCCCACACATGTCCTGCATGGAAACCTCTGAACTAATTATTATTTTTTCTTCCATAAATACCTCTCACCTATTTTAGCACAGATTAGGACTTTTTCCCATGTCTCTACTGGCTAAAAAAATAATACCCAAAAAAGGGTATCATTTATTCTCATTGATAGCAGCAGCTTTTTTGCATAGCAAAAGAACTAAGGCTAACTTATATTCAGTTAAATAGGAGAATATAGGATTAAGGACCTAAACTGCATCAATCAATTGACAAACTAGTCGCGGCTGTTCTTTCTTCTCTTACGTTTAGCAGCATCAATCTTCTTCTTCTTAATGACACTTGGTTTTTCGTAATGCTTACGCTTTTTAATCTCAGCCATAAGACCTGACTTAGAGGTCTCACGCTTAAAGCGCTTAAGTGCGCTGTCAATAGATTCATTAGGTCTAACTTTAATTCCTGTCAAATTTCTCCCCCCTCTCTTTCCAAGATTAGTACATTGTACTGGGAGTGCAAGCTTAATTATAAACTATAAGCCTTTAAAAATCAAATACTATTATTATCT
>LFTD01000111.1:0-542 GCA_001512625.1 Clostridiales bacterium DTU036
GATTCAAGCCTAGCCTCTGCTGTATCAAATGCAGGAGGAGCAGGAGTCATTGCCTCAGGGGGCAGAGACCCAGCATGGCTAAGAGAAGAAATTAAAAAAACAAGAGAGCAAACAGATAAGCCATTTGGAGTCAACATAGTCCTAATGGAGGACCACAGAGACGAGCTAATCCAGGTCCTTTTAGAAGAAAGGGTAGACTTTGTCACCCTTTCTGCAGGTAACCCAGTGCCCTACATCGAGCCAATTAAAGAAGTAGGCACCAAGGTCCTAGCAGTAGTTCCCAATCTTAAACTGGCAAAAAGAGTAGAAGGCAGTGGAGCCGATGGCCTAATAATTGAAGGCCTTGAGGCAGGAGGCCACATAGGAAAAGAAACCACCCTAGCCCTTATGACCCAGGTCCTACCCGAGATAGAAATCCCCGTAGTAGTAGCTGGAGGCTTTGCCGATGGCAGGGGCCTGGCAGCTGCCCTAGTCATGGGAGCTGCAGGAGTCCAAATGGGCACCAGGTTCTACGCCTCAAAGGAAGCCGCAGTCCATGAAAA
>LFTD01000111.1:629-2753 GCA_001512625.1 Clostridiales bacterium DTU036
GACACCGACTGGGGAGATATCCAGGCCGGCCAAAGTATTTCAGTAATAAACTCCATCGAGAGCTGCCAGGACATCATAGATAAAACAATAGAAGACGCTAAGAAAGCTCTAGAAAAAGCCCAGGCGCTATAAAACTAATAAGTAAAAAATAAGAGTTCCATAAATAAATGGGACTCTTTTTAAATGAAAACAAAGCCTCTCAGTTCATTCTGGATTCTCACAAAAAAATAAGAGCCCCTACTAGGGCCAGTTTAGTAAATCCCTTCTTCTACTAGGAAAACAGCTAGACCTAGTGCTAGTAAAAAGAGTTAAAAATACCTGCCAATTACGGAGAGTTTTTTCCTATCCCTATCTTCTCTATATCACTTTTTTGAGTAAGCCAGTGGTTTTCTTCTATTTTTTAACTACTAGGCTCAAACGCGAAAAAACCTTGGAATTTAAGGCCCTAGCTAGATCTTGATAGCCCATTTAACAGTTTAGAGTCTCTTTCAACTACTAGTCTTAATTTCCTTGAAATACCAGCCCTACCCTACTTAAAGACTGTCTTAGATAATAGAGCCCACCGTTTGGATCCCTGTGATAGTAAAAAACTCTAAACTCTCTTCTAATAAGTCCTTTCACCCTAAAAATATCAAGGAGAAAACTAATTCACTTGGCCTAAGTCTGGTAAAAAGCCCCACCACTTTGGATGGGGCCAAGACTAATCTATGCATAAGTAAATAATTAGATTTTCTGCAAACAGGTTTATATAGACAACTACTCTACAAATACCTCCACCTTGGTATCTCCATCTTCTACATCCACAAGCTTACCCTGGGCGCCTCCTCTTACGGCCTCAATAATCTCATCAAAGTCTATATTCTCAAGGCCCTCTATATCCCCATGCTTCTTACCAATCTTTGTCCCAAGCTTGAGGCCCACTTCAACCAGGCCTATAGGAAGACTGATATTGACAATGTCCTTTCCCTCCTCTGCCACCCGCACTTTTAAAAACTTTGCTTTTTTATTTGTAGAGTCCCAGCTTGATTCATTAGTCTCTGTGATTTTAGCTCCCAGAGCCTCTATAAGCCTTTGACCCTCATCGGCAGTGATATGACCTTCTTCAATCATTTTTAGAATCTTCTTTATCTCTTCATTCATAATAAACTCCCTTTATACCAGTCTAGTCCTGATCCTTAATAATTTTCAAAGCTTCCTCATAGCTAATCTCCCCTTTACTTAGGGAATCAATAGCCTCCTTCTTGCTTGCCTGGGAATCTTCCACACTGGAGTCATAGCCCAGACTAGAAATAACATCATCAAGCCTAGCCCTTACAGTGGGATAGGAAATCTCCAGTTCCTTTTCAACTTCTCTAATATTGCCCCTACACTTTAAAAAGACCTCAATAAAGCTCTTTTGCTGGGCGCTTAAATAGGTAAACTTATCAAAATGAAAGTCACCTTGGTAGTGGGTATTACAAGAATCACAGTGCAGACTGCTAACCTTAAGCTGGTCACCACAAACCGAGCATGTATTAATAACAGGATAGGACATCTAAAGCCTCCTCTAGTAAAAAGATATCTCTTAACTACCCCCAGTATAGGCTAAATAAAAATAAAGTCAATAGTAAAATTAAATATTTTAATAGTTGACTTTAAATATATTGATTATATTGGTTTTATTGTTAATTATTTTAAGAAATACCTTAAACCACTAGTTCCCCATAAATAATAGACAAATAAATCTGGCCAAGGTTAAAAAGACAGGGCTAGGATATAAAGAATCCATATTTTTACTAATCTTAGCGTCTTTTAAAAACCCCATCTGTTCTTCCAATTATGCATACTTCTCTTATTATACTTAAAAGTGAGAAAAGCCCTATAAAAGGACTTTTCTAAAACTAAGTATTAAACTAAGCCTCTAAATAATTAGAAAGTTTTCGTCCTAAGGGTTTTAACCACCATGAAGACTAGTAGTAGAATACCAACATAGCCATTTATAACATAGATAATATTTACCAGCCTATCAAAGGGAACCAGTAGGCCAACAAAAACTCCAACAGCCCCTAAAGCCACAGTCATAATCCTAAACTTACTGGTCTTCTCATCTGAAAATCTTGCAATTACCTGCCAGAGCAGAGGAAC
>LFTD01000111.1:2945-6695 GCA_001512625.1 Clostridiales bacterium DTU036
AGTTCTAGTTTTGGAATAACCTCTCCAGCTGTCTTTAGTCCAGAAGGGTTCTTTAAGATGGCTGAAAAACCTAGAAAAAGAGTTAAAATAGCAATAGCTGGGCCAATCTTTCCAATTACATCAACGATCCTATTAAGACCCATAATAACTGTTACAACAGCTAAAATGCCCATTCCAACTCCGCCTACCCAAACCGGAAGGCCGTACTGTTGGTTTAGGGTGGCTCCTGCACCACCAATCATAACTATAAAGGACATATAGATAAAGGCTATGGAGAAGTAATCATAAAAGCCACCGATTATGTTACCACAATAGTAGTTATATATCTGACTGCCCTTTTCAAACTGTTCTCTTTGGCCCACTCTTATAAAGTCAACCCCCACATAGAGGAAGAGTAGAAAGACAACAAGGACTCCCAGTACTCCATAATAGCCATAGGAGCTAAAGTACTGTAGAACCTCTTGACCTGTAGCAAAGCCCGAGCCAATAAGAAAGGCTATAAAGGCCCCAGCTATAGTAATAATATTTCCCCAGTTCAACTTTTCATTTTCCATACGTATCTCCTATTTTAAAAGGTGGGGGAGAATAATCCCCCCCAGCTAAACTAAAAGAGTGTCACTTCCTCAACCTCAGTTACTAAACCCTCTAGAGCCCGTCTTACAAGTTTTTCTCTAAGATCATGCTCGGCAGCCTCTCCCAGGCTTGGGTCACCAACAGGATAGGGGATAGCGATTGTAGGAACAATCCTATTAGCACCTACAGATACGGATATGGTTGTAATGGTAGCCATATGAACTATTGGAATACCATATCTTTCAATTTCTTTAACCATCGTTGCACCGCAACGTGTACAGGTGCCTCACGTAGAGGTTAAAATAACGCCATCTACTCCAGCATCTTTAAGTTCCTTACCTATCTCCTGGCCAAACTTAACAGCATTTGCAACAGAGGTTCCAGTTCCAGTTGTGGTATAGAAGTACTTATAGACTCCTCCAATTTTTCCCTCTTTCTCGTAATCCCTAAGGATATCAAGGGGAGCCACCCTGTCTGGAATTTCATTGGCGTAAACCGGGTCAAAGCCACCGTGGATGGTGCAGTAATCTCCCATAAGGGCAACATTCTTATCAATATCATACCTGCCCCATTTCTGGGCAGAGGCAGACTGGATTCTATCTGGATTGCCAAGGGGAACCATACCGCCAGAGGTAACCAGGGCAATTGTTGCCTTGCTTAAATCCTTAATAGCTGGAGCTGGAGCCACCTTATCAAAGACGGGCATAGGTAGCTCAGTCTTGAACTCTTCTCCCCTAAATCTTGCTAGCAGCATATCCACTGCCCTCTGTGAGCCCCTCTTTTCTACAAAAATAGTTAGCCTTCTACCCTGGGCTAGGTAACCATCCTCTTCAGGTTTTCCCAGCTCCTGACCACTTAATAGTTTTAAGGTAAGGGCTGCCATTTTAGGAAGAGCCTCCCTCATACCACCAGCTGAGTCACCAGTTTCTACCACATAGGCCTTGGCCCTGCACTCTTCAAGACCAGGGTTTTCCATGTACATACCGCTTACAACTGGGATTCCTAATTCATCAATAACAGCATTGGCAAGACCAGCACAGGCCATTCCATAGCGGCCAGCATTAAAGGCAGGACCAGCAACAACAATATCTGGCGCCTCTTCTTTTATAACCCCTAGGATATAGTCAAGGGCCTCCTGCTTATTCTCATTAAAATAGTTATCTCCACAAATCAGAGTTCCAACCACCTCTGCCTTATCTTCAAGTAGGCCGTTAAAACCCATGGCAGGTCCAACCATTTTCCTTACAAATTCTGGTTTGACTCCTGCCTTTTCTTCTCCACCAACCTGGCCGAAGAATTGGTTAACATAGTACAGGACTTTATATTTCATCTCTTCTCCCTCCCTAGTATTCCTCGACACTCAGATAGTGGTAACCAATCTCAGAAGTGGAACCAATTACGGCATTTAGCTCACACTTAATTGTTCCATCCTCCTCAAGGCAGCCTTCCCAGCCCCCTGCCAGGGTTGCTATAGCCCTATCATTTCCAAGGACTTTGTCGGCTGGAGGAAGGTTAACCACATGGCTAACATTTCCTGTAGATACAACTGCCACTGCTTCAGGAGTAGTATCAGCTAGAGGCTGGCTATCTCCACCCCAACCTGAGCACTCGTCAGTAATGAGGACCGTCTTAATCCCTGAGTCTTCAAGTCTTTTGCAGATCATTAGAAGATCAGAGTCAGGATTACCATAACCCTCTTCAGAAACGATTACTCCCTCGGCTCCCAGGCCCTTACAAAGCTTGGCTGTGTAATCACAGGTTCTAAACTTACCAGCAAGAGTTGTAAGCTCAGGAGTTAAAACAACTCCTAGGAAGTTAATGGTCTTGCCATGCTGGGCATAGAGGTCAAGTATAGTCGAATTATTCTGATGCTGATAGGTAGTAATCTTATCACAGGCAGCAACGCAGTTACCGCTAATTACAGCCCCATCTAGCTCCTCATTAGGATGAATTAGAGTAGGTAGAAACTGCTGGCTATTAACTCCATAGACGTAGCCATCATGGAGAAGGCCCTGAGAAATAAGCATCTCTACGTAGACCACCTTGGGTAGGTCAGGATACTTGGCAGTTTCTTCAAAGATATTTCCAAGCTCATAGACCTCAATCTTGTCGGGCTCCCCATCCCTTCCAGCCTCACCAATTACCTGGGCAGCTCTAAGGCCTGCCAGTCTAACTGTTCTTTCATGGGTGTGGGGATCTAGACCCTCTACAGGCTCAATGTCAACCACAATGTTATAAGTAGTAGAGAAAGGTGTCCATCTAGCTCCCTCGCCCCACATATCTATAACGCCTTCCTGAAAACCAACAATATCTCCTATAGTTACAACAGCTGCTCCATCAAGGACATTGACCTTGCCTGAGCCCAGCTGCTCCATGTCAGCAGTAACTCCAGCAAAGCCATTACCAGGCCCTTCAATTTTTACCCTGGGCTCAATAACGTCTTTGACAGGAATAATCCTTGTTTTCTCTCCGGGCCTTGCAATATCAACCTTAACGTTTTTTACATTGACATCCTCCATCAGCTCATCTATAACTGCCTGAGGGTCAATGGTAAGAACACCATCTTGGAGCTTCATCTCACTTCCAAGCTTTAGGTCCTTAATACTGATCTTTCTAAGTTCTAGTTTCAAGGGCTACCTCCTTTTTCACTTTCTATGTAGTTTATCTTCTTCAATAGCTGAGAGCAGAAGCTCCCTGTCGATCCTTGCATAATCTTCACTATTTTCGAAGTCCACATTCCTTTTTCTCATGTGCTTGTCATAGTTCTCAATAGCCGATTCAATAGTCTGAGTATAGAATTCTCTCCCTTCCTCAGTAATGTCCCCCATAATAATTGATCTGTATGGTGAATAAATCATCCTTATGCTGGCACCTAATGGGTGATTAATTAGTTCTTGACTCTGATGAATCATATCCCTGACCTTGACTAGGACATCTCTGAAGGAGCCCTGAACAAAGAGGACATCCTCAAATTCTTCTCTAACCAAGGGGTTATTAGTTACAATAATTCTTCCTATTTCTCCCACCTCCCTACTTGTATTTGATTAATATTATACATGTACATTAGTTGTATTTCAATAGTACTATACTAATAATCATAAAAAGAATACCTTTATCCCTAGTTTGACAGCCAACTCCTAACCTCCGATTCTATTTACTCCCTAGCTGCAACCATTA
>LFTD01000118.1:0-5446 GCA_001512625.1 Clostridiales bacterium DTU036
AGTTTAGCGCCTAGCTTCTCATAAAGGAGGGCCTGAATATGACCAGAGCCCCCTGGGCCCGTATAACTCATATTTAGTCCCGGGTCTCTCATGGCATCAAAGAGAGTCTTTGCACTATCAAAGGGGCCCTGGGAATTTACAACAATCACTTTGGGATCATTACTAAGAAGGATTATAGGCTCAAAGTCATCAAAACTAAGATTACTCAAATCCATAACCCTTTGTATACCTAAGGAGTCAGCACTGAGAAGTAGGGTATATCCATCATGTTTAGCCTGGTCTACTGCCAGAGTACCCACTGAACCCGATGCTCCTGCCTGGTTTATAACAGTAACCTCCTGATCTAGCTCTTGACTGAGGACCTGGGCAAAGGCTCTAGCCACAAGATCAGTAGTTCCACCAGGTGAATATGGGACAACTATCTGTATGCCTCTAGAAGGGTATTCACCCTCAGCACAAGAGGAAAGCAGCATTAATAAACTTAGAATAATAATCAGTTTTCTTCTCATCATCTTCTTCCTATCCGGTATAATTTAATAGGCTCCCCTTCTTCTTTAAGACGCAGGAGCTTACGAACCTTAGGGGAATAATCAAGCCCCTTTTTTCCGCAAACAATTATAGCAAAATCCACCTTTCGAGGGCTTTTTCCAACCAGTCTAGCTCCAACAGAATTAAGTTCATTATAAACCTTTTTCGCGTATTTAGTTGGAAGTCCGCCAATTAAAAGACCCTCTTGACCCTGGACCTTGTCCTTTGAATAGTAACCATCAAAGGGCTGGTTATAAAAGTGAATAAGCCTAAGAATTTCAGCTCTATCTCCTTGTCCGTGGTGGTGGTACTCCCATATCTTTCTCCAAAGTTCATCAAATAAATATTCTTCACGCATTTGAAAATTAACTTCTAACCAGTGGCTAATCTGGGACTCATCATCACTTTCAAAAATTTTAAGAATAGCCCTTAGAGAGGCCCCTATATTTACTGTTCTTTTTTCATAGTAGTAGTTCATTTTTAAGCGATTAATTATCCAGTAAACTCCCTCATCATAAACTCCTCTCTTTATGATAAAGTTTATCCTGGGCATAAGTTCTTCTAGCATATAGCAGTTGTCTAGACTTTTGACTTCCTCTAGCCAATCTTCAAGTTCATGTGTCACCTTATAGCCAAGGCTTTCATCTGCTCTTAAGGGCTCCAAGATGCTCATTAGCTCCTCAAAAAAACCTGAAAATTCCTGGTTTATGCATTCCCTACTATCTTTTGTAGAATAGATGGATATGTTACTACGCTCCAAAGGATATTTATTTTGCATACTATCGAAAATTTCTCCAGTAGCAGAGGCGTCTGCCAGAGCATCATGATGGCTCCCTAAATTAGCATCTAAGACCAAGCTCAGATAGGCTAGATTGTATTTGGGAAAGTCCGGAAAGAGCCTATTAGCCATTTTTACAGTATCTATGTAGTAGAAATCAGTATGACTAATTCCAGCCTCCAATAAGGAGGCCGTTAGTTGGCCAAGATCAAAGCTTGCATTATGGGCTATCAGAATACTATTCTCACAATAATCCTTGATAAAGGGCCATACTTCCCCAAATCTAGGTGCAGTCTTGACCTGGTAAGGTTCAATTCCATGGACCTTAACATTCCAAAATTCAAAGCGCCCAGGGGGCTTGATATAATAGTGGTGGCGGGCAACAACCCTGCCTTCACTTACGTGGACTAGGCCAAGGGAGCAAATACTCGGCATCCTCCGGCTAGCTGTTTCCACATCTATGATTGTATAATTATTCAACTTCATTTAATTCCCTAAAATTTGCACTAGTCTACTAAAAGCTATAACTTCTTTATCTAGGCAATTTAATTGAAAGGGCCTCTTCATATTCATCCCTCATTCCTTCTTTTCCATCTAGATGAATATAGGTCTGGGGCAAATCCACACTGGGTCTTTCATTGCCTTCAATAACAACTGGTCCCTTAGTGGTTATAGCAATATCCCAGCCCACATACCTAGCCTCAGGATTAACTTTAGCTAGGGAGATGGCTAAATCCTTGACCTCTTCTATTTGTGGGACTTGAAAGCCTACAAACTCCATGCCTGTATCCGGATGATGGGTATAGGCCCTGCCAAAATCTCTTGAGGTGTAGCAGGGGTGAGTAATTTTACCTTCCCAAGATAGCTTAGTATAGAAGCCTCCTGCAGACATGTTATCAAGGAAGGTGTCTTGACGGCCTACCCTAAGTACCATGTAAAGGACCTTTATATCCCCCTGGTCATTTATACAGGTACAGGTTCTGATGGTATTAACAGAGCTATCATTAATAAGGCCCATTTTAGGGTCCTGAACTAGGACCTCTTCTAAAACAAACTTTCCTTCTTCTACTAGCCTGTTATACTGTTCTTTCACCTCTTGACTTGTGAGTTTTTCTATGCCTGAACCTCCAGATTCAAAGGCGGGCTTTACAATTATCTCATTATGTCGGTTAATAAAATCTAAGAACTCTTCCTTACTAGCCTTTCTTAAATCTAGAACTTCCCTTCCTAGAAAGTCCTTATACACCTCATTAAATAGACCCTTATCCATTAGTATCTCTAAGCTCTCAGGGCTATTACATTTGGAGTTCATATAAACATTGTCCTTATATTCACTAGCAAAACTATCTCTAATAACTGNNAATAAAGTCTAAAAAAACCGACAGAGGGTTTCTTCCACTTCTTTTTCCCAGTTCAAATGACATCTTTATAACACTAGCCCATTTGATTTTTAAAATACGCGAAATACTTTTCAATTTCAAGTTCCTCAATTTCTTCTAAATATATTGTTAAAACAAGTTGCGAACTACATAAACAGCTATACTTCCATGGTTTTAGGATCTAGATACTCTTTTTTTCTTAGTTCATAGGCTTCCATCATAGTATCAAAATTAGGTATTTCTCTTTGTCTACCTATCCTTTCCAAATACCACTGGAGAAGCAGGGGATTCATTATAAAAACCGGACCTATTAGATGGGTGGCAAAAAGATTCTTATATAGGATACCCTCTTTATTTTCCTCTGAATTCCTGCCAAGACCTCTAATAGTTTCAAATAGTGGATAATCCTCTCCTTCAGAATATATCTGAGTAAACTGTGAACGAAAAGCCACTACTTCTAGGTCCTTATCTTCTATCAGCCTACCGTGGTAGATAGAGTTTATCCGCTTAAGCATCTGGCGTTTGGCAGTATAGTCAAATATGCCCAGGCCTTCTATATCGTCAATCCTATTAAACAAAACTTCCGAGGAGTTGCCAAAAAGTAGGATGGGTGTTTCATTTTCTATAGCTTCAACTAAATAGTCTTTTTTGGGCCTTAAATAGTTAATAATCTGTTCCTGACTTTTTTCTGTCCCAGCCCCCAGGTAGATTAAATCCATCTTCTCCTTGGTAAAGGCGGGGGTTTGAACTAATGGTGTCTCAAAGAAAAGTGCCTCAGGAAAAAGCAAATGCAGAAGGTCCATATGACCCTTTTCTCCTAAATGATTATTGGTTTCAGGATAGAGTAGCTCAATTTTCATGGGAACCTTCCTTTATCTTATCAAGTATCTGATTTCTTATTTTCACCGACTCTTCTATCGTATCGGTATCATTTAAAATTACTATAGTATCTACTAAATCTAAATCCACTGCTTCGACAACATTATCAAAATCTCCTACTGCATAGATTCTTTGCGTATCTATGCCTCTCATCCTCATGCAGACTTCATAATCTTTGAACCTTTTACCGCAAAGGATAAACTGCTTGATATTGTCACCCTTAAGATATTCAAAATCCAGGTCGTAGAGCCAGGCCATCTGTTCAGAGTTTCTGTAGCCTAGCAGTACAGTGGGATTTGCAAAAACCAGGGCTATATTTCCCTCTAAACCCGCAACAAATTCAAAAGTTCTAGAAGATGCTATTGGGTTCATAGACTTAGCCATGATGCCATAGAGTTTATAACCCTGAAAATCTAAGCTATAAAACCTTGACTTAACTACCCTTAGCCCCTCAAAACCACAAGCTATGGTTTCAGGACTATAACCCATCCTATAAAGAAGACTCACAGCTGCAAGTACATTGTAGCGATCCACTGGGTTATCGCTAATGGCGGACACCTCAAACTTCCTTCCTTCTAAATCAATTATTAGACTTTCCTCCAAAGCTTGGGTCAGGATAATTTGTCCAGGGATATTTTCAAAACCACAGTTACCGCACCTATACCTACCAATGTGGTTATAGCGCTTAAAAACCGGCTCTAGAGGGTGGTCACATCTAGGGCAATTACTTAAGTCTACAACCCTACTTTCTTTATAGACTTCATCATCTAAATGATTCATACTAAAAAAAGTTTTTGGATTGGGACTATTTTCCTTTAAAAAGCAGCTTATAAGATCATCACTGTTCAAAATAAGATGGGTAGTATCTGGGGTTGCTTCCTCTAGGATGTTAAAGATAAAGTCAGGATAGGCATTTCTTGGATAGGAATCCCTAAAGAGATTGGTGACTATCATCCAATCAGGGTGGACATGCTTGAAGATTTTTAGAGCAGAGCGCTCATCTACTTCAAATACCGCCCTGTCAACCCTAGTCTTTCCCAAGAGATTGGAATGATTAATAAAAGTAGAAGCAATTCCCTCCACCGTATTGGAACCATAGGAATTAGAGAAGTAATCTTGACCTTGTTTTTGAAAAAAGTCGCCTAAAAGATTGGTTATGGTGGTCTTACCATTAGTGCCAGTTACAGCTATTATTTCACTGGGCTTAGAAAAGCCAGCCAAAAAATCAGGAGTCAGCTTAATAGCTATACTGCCAGGTAAGTAGCTGGCTCTCTTACCCACTAGTCTCATTAAAAAAGCAATAAGTTTACTTAACCATAGTGTCAATAAAAATCTAATCATCATAATCCCTTTATAGTTTGACTGATAGGACCTTTTCATATTGGTCCCTCATACCTGTTCTTGTATCTGAGTGTATATAAGTCTGAGCTAGGTTTACGCCAGGCCTCTCATTGCCCTCTATTAAGACAGGGCCATCCTGAGCAATAGCTATATCCCAGCCTACATATCTAGCTTCAGGGTTCTTCCTGGCCAATGCCAGGGCAAAGTCCTTGACCTCCTCTATCATAGGTACCTGGAAACCAATAAATTCCATTCCTGTATCAGGATGGTGGGTATATACTTTTCCATAGTCCTGGGAGGTATAACAGGGATGGGTAATTACACCATCCATGGAGAGTTTTGTATAAAATCCTCCTGCAGAAAGATTATCTATAAAGCTGCCCTTTCTACCAATTTTAAGGGCCATAAATAGGATGCTTGCCTCACCATCATCATTAATACAGGTGCAGATACGAAGGGTATTAACAGATGAGCTGTTAATAAGGTCCATCTTGCTATGCTGCTTTGCAACCTCTTCGACCACATATTTGCCCTGGTCAAT
>LFTD01000118.1:5574-7991 GCA_001512625.1 Clostridiales bacterium DTU036
CCAAATAACATGTAATTTAGCCAACTTGTCCCCCTCTTTCGGTAGCAATCCACAAAATCCAAAAAGATTGCTAGAGGGCTTCGACCGCTACGCTTACCCAGTTCAACTGACATAGCGTAAACGCTCTTCCAGCGAATACCACAAAATCTAGATAACTTCATTAAAAATTATTCTCTATACCAAGGGCCTTGATTATATCAAAGTAGAGACCCTTTTCTTCTGGATGATATTTATAGACTTGAATTATATCGTTGGCTGGAAACTTATTGGCTTCAATGAGCATGGGTCCTTCTTCTGAAACAGCTATGTCCCAGCCTATAAAGGGATACTCCTTTATTTTAATAGCCATCTCCTTAACCATTTCCATAGCTTCCTTATAAAAAGGAATCTCAAAACCTACTAGCTTTTGGCCAGTAAAAGGATGATTTTCTAAAAAGTCTCCTCCTCTTTGGTCAAAGTCCCCATCCTGCTTAAAGGCAGGCTTGGCAATCTTACCTGTCTCATCATCTACTAAAGCATAGAACTGCCCTGAGACTATATGGTCAACATTTCCTTCCCCCATTCTCATAAGAGAGGAGAAAAAATGGACTTCATCATTAGGGCTAACAGCAGTGGTAAACCTAAGGGTACCTACACAGTCTGGACTTATTTTTTCAAGCTCCGGATGCTGAATTATTTGGTCTTCTAATAAAACAATATGGTTTTTTAGAAGCCAGAGGTAGATTTCCATAGTATTCTTGAAATCCTCTCTAGCTACTCTAAAGACACCAAGTCCCGCATAGGACTCATCTTGCTTTGCAAAAAACACGTCATGCTGCTCAATAAAGTCCATTACCTGTTCCTTGTTACTATCTTCCAGAACTAGGATATCCCTCTTAAAATAATCCTTTAGAACTCGAGCTGCGTGAGATTTCTTAAAAAGGTCAAAGGTTTTATCTGGAGTTAGGGCATTTACGTAATTACAAATCTCTGCCCATTTCTTGCTACTCATAAAGGTCTTTCTGATTTCAGGATCCCAGTTCTTTGCAAATCCATAGACCTGATAATCCAGGGCGTCAAAGCCATATTTTATTCGCCACTTTACCATATCAAATAGAACTACAGGCCTAGCCTTTTGCGCTTTTATTGCTTCTGCTTCACTGCCTTTAATAAAGGATTTTACACCGTCATACTTTATCGCAATTTTTTCTTTCATAATCATATCCTTATTATCATCTTAGTAGCTTAGTAGCTTATTTTAATTTAATCATCTTGCATTATACCATATCCTTTGGGATAAAGTCTTGCTGTATGGCCATAGAAAAAAGAACCCTATCATATGGTCCTTCTCCTAACTGGCTCTTTTTGTATCCATGTAAAAGATTTTGTCGGCTATATTCATTGTAGATTTTCTGTGGGATACAATAATCATTGTCCTGTTCTTCGCCTCTTCGGCCAGGGATTTTAGAATAATCCCCTCACTTAGGCTATCCAGATTTGAAGTAGGCTCATCTAGTAGTATAAATGGTGACTCATGTAAAAATGCTCTAGCCACACCTAGCCTCTGTTTTTCTCCACTGGAAAAATTATCACCAAGCTCACCTGCCATAGTGTCATAGCCCTGGGGAAGGCTCATAATAAAGTCATGGATAGAGGCTTTTTTTGCAGCTGCTACTATCTCTTCTCTACTGGCCCCCATTCTGGCAACGGAGATATTATTTGCAATGGTATCATTAAAAATATAGGTTTCCTGGGTCACATAGCTCTGAAGATCTCGCAGGTTACTGGTATTAATATCTCTTACATCCCTGCCAGAAACCAAAACCTCACCAGAATCCACATCCCAAAATCTCATTAGAAGCTTAAGCATGGTAGACTTACCAGAACCAGACTTCCCGTGAATACCAATTATTGAGTTCTTCTGAACATCCAGGCTATAATCTTCTAGGATTACTTCCTTACCATATGAAAAATCAATTCCATCTAAAAGTGCTCCATCAAAGCCAAGCTCAGCTTTTCCCTCTACATCCTCTACAACAGGGTGTGCCTCATGTTATTTGATAGGCTACTTAGAGCAACAACAGGGCCAAAGGAGGACATAAGTGAGATGGTAGAGATAAGAACACCATCAAAACCTATTAGACCCCTAGCCTCAAGTGCCAGAGCTACAAGCAGAATTCCAAATAAAAAAGCCATGATGGTTGAATCAGTAATGGCCTTGGCCCTACCTTCGAACTTCTTAAGTTCTTTTTGTTTTTCACCTAATGCATCTGTCTTTTCATTAATCTCATCCAGTCTCTTACTTCCAAGATTAAACTGTATTATTTCATTTAGCCCTCTTAGAGAGTCTAGTACAAAGCTGTTCATACTGCCAAACCCGAGTTTATCAAATTAATAAATTATAAATCGCGCTTAGCCTTGCCATTAGAGGCCTAGCG
>LFTD01000120.1 GCA_001512625.1 Clostridiales bacterium DTU036
TGTCAATAATATGACAATAATTAACTGAATAAATTTTTCTTAAATATTGCAAATCTTGAAAATTTCCTTTAATTACAAGGAAAATCGGAATGAGTCAAAATTTCTTCAATTGATAATTATAATCATATGAGCATTTTATAAACAAGAGCTGGCAAAAATTCTCTAAAATTCGCAACTTTAACCCAAACCCTTTACATGTTAAACTATTACTATGATTATTTTGCAGATAAGTGGCGCCTACAAGCGCTTTGATGAACAAGTATTATTTAATAACCTGAACTTCCAGGTTAGACAAGGTGAAAAAATAGGCCTTATAGGTCGCAATGGCTCAGGTAAGACTTCCATGCTAAGAGCCATAGAGGGGAACCTGGAGCTGGATGAGGGCCAGGTGTTTTTTGGTAAGGATGTAACTACGGCCTACCTCTCCCAAATGCCTGAAGCTGGCGATAAAAGCCTTTTAGAGTACTCCATGGAGGCCTATGAAGAGATCTTCAAATTAGAGGATGAGATTTACAGACTCCAACTGGATATTGAAAAGGATCCCTACAATGAAAAGCTGCTAGAAGACTATGGTCATAGGCTTGACCATTTCCAGGCTATTAATGGCTACGCTGCTTCATCTAAGGTCAAGGGTATTTTAAGGGGCCTAGGTTTTGAGGAAAAGGACTTTAGTAGAAGGGTATCTAGTCTTTCTGGCGGAGAAGAAAGAAGGCTCTATCTAGCTAGACTTCTAGCAGAGGAAGTAGATGTCCTCCTTCTTGATGAACCCACCAACCACCTGGATATGGAGGCCCTAGCCTGGCTGGAGGTTTATCTATCCAGCCTAAAATCCGCAGTGGTTCTAGTCACCCACGATAGAGAGTTTCTTGATAGGACCGTTGACAAAATCTACGAGATTGAGGGAGGTAGAGGCCGCTGGTTCCCTGGCAATTATTCAGCCTATAAAGAGAAGAAAAGACAGCTCTACCTTCAGGAGCAAAGAGCCTATGATAGAAATCAGGAAAAAATAAAAGCTGAGGAAGAAAAACTTAGACAATTTAAAGATAAGGCCCATAGCTCTGCCAAGGCTGCAATAAGGGCTAAAGACCGTGAGAAAAAGCTTCAGCGTATGGAGAGGCTAGAAGCCCCCCTCTGGATTTCTAGAAATATGACACTGCGTTTCAAGGCTGCCAGAGCTACAGGCCAGGATATCCTTAAGATAGAAAACCTAGCCAAAGGCTTTGATAAGCCTCTTTTTAAAGAGCTAAATCTATCAGTCTATAAAGGAGACATCCTAGGTATAATAGGCCCCAATGGTTCTGGTAAGACTACCCTTATGAACCTCTTGTTTGGACAGACCTCTCCTGATGAGGGCAGATTAGTCTTTGGACCAGGAGTTGATAGGGGCTACTATAAACAGCACCAAGAAGAGCTTAGAACCTCCATGGATATGGTGAGTTTTATCAACAGTGAATTCTTCCAATATAACCATGGAGAAATCCGCTCCCTCCTTGCCCAGTTTCTATTTACTGGTGAAGAGGTCTTTAAGAGCATAGATAAACTAAGCGGGGGTGAGAAGGCTAGACTCAGACTCCTAATGCTGATGCTGGAGGAAAGAAATCTCCTTCTTCTAGACGAGCCCACCAACCACCTTGATATTTATAGTAAGGAAACCCTGGAGGAAGCCCTACTCCATTACGAGGGCACCGTAATTCTTGTCAGTCATGATAGGTATTTTCTTAACCAGGTCTGCAACAGGCTCCTAGTATTAGATGGAGATAGGACCCGGGTCTTTGAGGGCAACTACGCCCTTTATGAGGAGAGTCTAGCATCTAAGTCTACTTCTGTGGTGACTAATAAAAAAAGAAAGACCAGGACCTCTAGCCCAAAACCCAGTAAAGAGAAAAAACTTGAAGACCCTATTGAGGAAGAGCTCCTTATCTTAGAAGAAAATCTTCAAAAAATTGAACTTGCCTTCCTAGATGAAGAAATTTATAATGATAGCCAGATGATAAAGGACCTTTCAATTAAAAGAGATAATTACCTCCAGAGGATAGAAGAACTCTATGAGCTCTGGGGAGAGGAGAACTAGATGTTAGAATTAGTAAAAAAAATAATTGCAGAACAAATGGGAGTAGACCAGGATAGTATTACTCCGAAAACCAATCTTGTAGAAGATCTGAAGGCTGACTCCATTGACGCAGCTGAAATGATCCTTAGCATTGAAGACCAGCTAGATATACTGGTTGATGATGACGCCATTATGAATGTAAAGACAGTCCAGGATATTTTGGACATTCTCAAATAGAGATTTAGGCTGTGGGAAACCACAGCTTTTTCATTTAATAGATTCTACAAATAAAAAATAGAAGCAGTGGTTAATAACCTCCTGCTCCTACTTTCTTATTTCTAACCTAGAGCAACATCTAGGATCATCATCAGGGTAAAGCCCACCATAACTCCAATAGTTGCAACATCAGAGTGGTGCTCCTTATGACAATTGGCTTCTGGTATTAGCTCTTCCACCACAACATAGATCATGGCTCCTGCTGCAAAACTAAGAGCATAGGGCAGGATAGGAGTTATCTTAGAGACAGCTAAGGCTCCTAGAAAGCCAAAGATTGGCTCCACAGCTCCTGATAGCTGGCCATAGTTAAAGGCCTTCCAGTTACTCAGCCCCTCTCTTTTTAAAGGAATGGATACTGCCATACCTTCAGGAAAGTTTTGCATAGCCATACCCATGGCCAGAATCCAGGCACCTGGTATAGCAGCAGGCCCTAGAGTTCCTACAGCTCCAAAGGCCACACCCACAGCCAGCCCCTCGGGGATGTTGTGGATAGTAATGGCTAGGACTAAAAGTATACTGGACTTAAGGCCACTAGGAGGACCCTCGGGCTCTTCTTCCGACATATGAAGGTGGGGAACCAGCCTGTCTGTTAAATAAAGAAAGACTCCTCCCCCAGCAAATCCCACAGCTGCAGGGACCCAGGAAGTAACCCCCTGTTCAATAGCCATCTCAATTGAAGGCTCTAGCAAACTAAAAAAGCTAGCTGCAATCATAACTCCAGAAGCAAAACCCAGCATTCCATCAAGGACAGTTTTTTTAACCTCTCCTCTAAAGAAAAACACACTGGAGGCCCCAGCAGCTGTTGCAAACCAGGTAAAAAGGGTTGCAATAAGCGCCATAGTAGGGGGACTCAAGCTATAAAAATAATCAATCACGATAGTTCCTCAACATAAATTTTCTTAAGTTCTTCTGCAAATTCTTTTATCATCTCTTCATCGGGCCCTTCTAACATAACTCTTATTAGGGGCTCCGTACCTGAAGGCCTGATTAGTATTCTTCCGTTATTTCCTAGGATTTCTTCTATTTCTTTAATCCTTTTATTGGCTCTTTCTAACTTATCAAAATCCTTTTGTCTGCTCCTACTTACATGGGCATTAGCTAAATACTGTGGAAACTGGGGAATCTCATCTCGCCACTGAGCCAGGCTCTTTCCACTCTTAACTAGTGCTGAAGCTAGGAGCATGCCAGTTTGTATGCCATCACCCGTCGTATTCTTATCAAGAAAGATAACATGGCCTGACTGCTCTCCACCAAGGAC
>LFTD01000054.1:0-10892 GCA_001512625.1 Clostridiales bacterium DTU036
ATAAATAACAAGGGTTTTCTATCTTCATTAGCAAAACCTACAACAACTTGACACGGTCAAGAGGATTATAAGCCTTTCTTTTTATCCTTAGATAGGATAGAATCAATAGTTAGATGAGAATAACTACCCTTTACTGGGTAGTTATTAATATTTTAAGATTGTTGAGGAAAAATAGTGAATTATACAAGTGAAAGAGAAAGGCGGCTAGCAACAGAGTCCATTCCAAAGCTATTTCTCTCCTTTAGCTTGCCTGCAATAACAGGTATGCTAGTACAAGCTCTTTATAACATAGTAGATAGGTTCTTTATTGGTCAGATTCCAGATGTGGGCAAAATAGCCATTGGTGGAATTGGAGTATCTCTTCCCATAACCTTTATCCTAATGGGCTTTACCATGCTCTTTGGTATTGGAGGAGGGGCTAACATCTCCATTTATTTAGGAAAAAATGACCACTCCACGGCTAGAAAGATTCTGTCCAATGCTCTGATTATGCTTTTTATAACAGCGGTGGTCCTTAATGGATTTTTACTTCTTAACCTTGAGCAGGTTCTAAAAATCTTTGGAGCCACATCCGAAAATCTACCCTACGCTAAGAGCTATTTAAAGATTATTCTTATAGGTAACTATTGGAACACCTTTGCCTTTGCCTTTAACCATCTAATTAGAGCCGAGGGAAATCCTAAGTTTGCTATGTACAGTATGCTGATAGGAGCAATAGCCAACATAATTCTAGACCCTATCTTTATTTTTACTTTTAAAATGGGAGTTGAAGGAGCTGCTTATGCAACTATTATTGCTCAGGGCCTTAGTTTTCTTAGGGGTCTAAGCTACTACCTGAGTGATAGGAAGCTAATCAGGCTTGAAAAAGAGGATTTAAAACTAGACAGGGCTATTCTTTATATGATAACTGCTATAGGGGTATCCCCCTTCTTTATTCAGATTGCTGGAAGTTTAGTCGGAGCGCTATTAAATAATAATCTAAGGATTTATGGAGGTACCCTGGCTCAGGGAGCCTACGCAATAATTAATTCTATTTCGACCATATTTTTTATGCCAGTATTTGGTATGAACCAGGGCATGCAGCCTATAGTTGGGTTTAACTATGGCGCAGGCAACTACAAGAGAGTCAAGGAGACCGTCAAGCTGGCTATTGCCTCAGCCACTACCCTTATGGTAATAGGCTGGATTATTATCCAGTTCTTTCCCCATGTACTTGTGGGATTTATGACGCCCGACGCAGAGCTTATGGAAATAACCGTTAATGGATTAAAACCATTTTTATTTATGATGTTTATTGCTGGTTTTCAGATAATTAGCTCTAATTTTTTCCAGTCTATAGGTAAGGCTAAGATAAGCTTTGTCCTCTCTCTATCTAGGCAGGTGTTTTTACTAGCTCCTCTAATATACTTTTTGCCAAAGCTTATGGGGCTCAAGGGAGTTTGGTATGCCCAGCCTATAGCCGATGGCCTTTCTGCTCTAACTACCTTTTTCTTTTTAATTAATGAATTTAAGGCTTTAGAGTTGGCTCAGTGTCTGCAGAATCCGGGAAGTGAGGGATGCGCTGAAAAACTGATAGATCAGGAGACATAGTTATAGGTAGTTTTATGTTATACTATTAGTAGTTGCCCTTCACAAAGGGAGCCAAGTAATTTTTTATATTTAGAAGTTTTTGATTAATCCCAGCCAAACAAAAGAATTATTTTCTTTTTGCGCTGGGCAATTTTTTGAAAGAGGTTACATATGTCAAGGAAAAACCCTTCCACCGATGAGAGGCTTGAAGCTATCCACAGGAAGGAAGTTATTAGAATAGCCTGGCCTGTCCTACTAGAGCTAGTTTTGGCCAGCTTGTTCTCTATGGTAGATATGATGATGCTGGGAAATATGCCAAATAAGGTTTTAGCCACCCAGTCTGTTGCAGCAGTAGGGATTGTAAACCAGCCTTTATTTATTGGGATTTCCCTTGTACAGTCAGTAAATGTTGGCTGTACAGCCTTGGTAGCCAGGTATGTTGGAGCCGGAGAAGAGCATAGAATAGAAGACACTCTTAAGCACGTACTTATTATTAGTTTTATAGGCTTGGCCATTCCCTACTTCTTCTTAGTGCAGGCCTTTAGAGACCCTATTATGAGTTTCCTTGGAGCTGAGGCTGATGTGGTTAAACTAGGGGGATCCTATTTTAGGATTCTCTTAACTGGGTTTCTCTTCCAGTCCTTGAACTTCTCTCTAACAGCAGCCCTAAGAGGAGCGGGAGAAACCAAGGTTCCTATGAAGGTTAACATTGTTGCCAACTTTTTAAATGTCTTTGGAAATGCCATATTAATATATGGTCTCTTTGGTCTACCAGCCTTGGGTATTACAGGAGCTGGTCTTTCTACGGCTCTGTCCAACGCCTTAGCTACCCTTATGATGTATGGCTATGTTTTAGCTGGGAAAAGCAAGGTGAAGCTCAGCTTTAAAGCCGCTAAAATTCAAAAAGGCATTATATCTAACCTAGTTAAAATAGGAGTTCCAGCAGCTATGGAGCAGCTTGTTATAAGGGCAGGACTTTTAATCTTTGCCAAGATAGTTGCAGGCCTGGGAACTGCTATTTTTGCAGCCCACTCTATCGCAATAAGCATTCTAGGCCTTAGCTTTAACCCAGGCCAGGCCTTTGGAATATCGGCCTCGGCCTTAGTTGGTAGGGCCTTGGGTGAAGAAGATCCAGATCTAGCAGAAAGCTATGGCAAGGAGGCAAAGAAACTGGGGTCTATTATTGCCTCTACAGTGGGCCTAATCTTTTTTATCTTTGCTCCCCGGCTGGTATCTCTATATAACAAGGATCCAGTGGTAGTGCAAAATGCAGCCCTAGCCCTTAGAATTATCGGAGTTATGCAGCCCCTTCAGTCTTCACAGCTAGTCCTGGCTGGGGCTCTAAGGGGGGCAGGGGATACTGTGTCGACCTTTATAGCCACCCTGATAAGTCTACTTATCATCCGGGTTAGTTTTGCCCATCTCTTTGTAAATGTTTTAGGCTATGGTATAGCCGGGGCCTGGTCAGCAGTGGTGATAGACCAGTTTGTTCGCTGGGTTGTGGTTAGAAGAAGGTTTGATAGAGGAAAATGGAAGGAGCTTAAGCTCCATGCTTAAAGCCCAGAAGTGGGCTTTTTCTAAGAGCCAACCTATATAAAAGCTGTATTTAGTGTTATTATTTAAATGAAAAGAAAGGGGAGAACTATGGGACTAAACTATCGATTTGGTAGCCTTACTAAAGGTGAAAAGAATAACATTTGTGATGTGGATGGCATAAGGATTGGGCATCGAACCCTTGATCAGGGTCAGATTCAAACGGGTGTAACTGTTCTTATCCCAGCTCCTGGCAGCCTATTTAGAAGTAAGCTTGAAGCTGGAGTTTCGGTTTTAAATGGATTTGGAAAGAGCGCTGGCCTAGTCCAAGTTGAGGAGCTTGGCAGCCTTGAAAGCCCCATTGTTCTTACCAATACCCTTAGCGTTGGGACCTGTTTAAATGGCCTAACAAGATATATGCTGGAGGAAAACCCAGAAATAGGTGACACAACGGGTACGGTAAACTCTCTAGTTATGGAGTGCAATGACGGGACTATAAATGATATAAGGGGTCTCCATGTAAGTGAGGAAGACGTCTTTATGGCCCTGGAAACCGCTAAGGATAACTTTGAAGAAGGATCTATTGGAGCTGGTAGGGGAATGATTTGCTTTGGTCTTAAGGGGGGCATAGGTAGCTCTTCTAGGCTAGTAGAGCTTGATAGGACCTACAAGCTTGGTGCTCTAGTACTATCAAACTTCGGCCAGTCGGGAAGGCTGGTGATTGATGGTAAAAAAATTCCTGCCCCTGCTCCCTATAAAGAGGACCAGGGATCTATAATAATTATTATTGCTACAGATATTCCCATGAAGTCCAGGCAACTTAAGAGACTGGCCAAGAGGGCTGGTATGGCTCTAGGTAGGACAGGTTCAATTATGGGAAATGGTAGTGGAGATATAGCCCTAGCCTTTAGTACAGCTTCAAGGATTTCCCATGAAGCTAAGGACTTTTTCCAGGAAAACAGCTATCTTCATGAGGAGCATATAAATAAGGTCTTTGAGGCAGCAGTGGATGCTGTTGAGGAGGCCATAATAAGCTCCATGTATCATAGTGAGGCTATGACTAGCAGAAGGGGAGAAAAAATCCCCAGCCTTAGGGAGTTCTGGCATGACTAAAATAATAGGAATAATTGGAGGTATGGGGCCCCTAGCCTCGGTGGACCTTCAAGAAAAAATAATAAAAAACACTAGGGCGGATATTGATGCCGACCATCTTCATGTAATTACAGACTGCAATACCCAGATTCCAGATAGGACAGCAGCCATCCTTGAAGGGGGTAGGGACGCCCTTCCAAAATTGGTTGAGAGTGCTAAGAGGCTGGAGCGGGCTGGGGCTGAGGTTATTTTAATTGCCTGCAATACCGCCCACTACTATCTAGAGGACCTAAAAAAAGAGGTGGGTATTCCCTTTATCAGCCTAATAGAAAGCTCGGTTATAACTGCCAAGAAAAGAGGAATAAAGAAACTCTCTATCCTCTCAACTACAGCCAGCTATATGATGGGCCTCTACCAGGAGGTTTGTTTGGATTATGGCATAGATTATCTGGATCATGATGAGGATGATTTCCAGCTTCTTATGGAGATAATCTATGCTGTAAAATCCGGTGACCTACATAGAAAACCTCAGGAGATGAGGGCCTTTTTACAAAAAGAAGTAGCTAGAGGTTCTGAAGCTTTTATACTGGGCTGCAGTGAGCTACCTATCTACTTTGCCCACAATGATATGGGGGTAGAGGTGCTTGACTCAACCCTTTGTTTGGCTCGCTCGGCTATTGTTTATGCTGGGGGGCAACTATTATGATAAGGTGGATTCTTCGAATCTTTAGGTGACTAGATGAAGACAAATGATTTAACTAGGGGTAGTATTTATCCCCAGCTTATAAGACTCTCCCTACCCCTAATGGGAACAGCCCTGATTCAAATGTCCTATAACCTTATGGACATGTTTTGGCTAGGAAAGCTCTCTACCCATAGCTTGGCCGCTGCCGGAGCTGTTGGTTATATTTCCTGGCTGGCTATGTCCCTTGTTATGATGCTGCGCACAGGAACAGAGATAGGGGTGGGCCAATCTGTGGGAGCCAAGGCTAAAAAGGAGACCAAGGAGTATATCGCTACAGCTCTAGGGGCTTCTTTGGTTATAGGGGCTCTTTATGCTTTAGTGGTTGTACTTTTAAGAAGGCAACTCATAGGGCTTTTTTCCTTTAAAGAAGACATAATTAGGCAGGAGGCCTTTAGTTATCTAAAAATAGTAGCTCTGGGTTTTCCCTTCTTTTTTATTAACCCAATAATAGGGGCTATTTATCATGGGGCTGGCAATAGCAAGACCCCCTTCTTAGTAAATTCAGTGGGCCTAGTTCTAAATATGGTACTGGATCCTCTTTTTATTTTTACCTTTGGAATGGGGATTAAGGGAGCTGCCCTAGCAACGGCTCTTGCCAATTTTTCGGTCTCACTTATTTATTTTGTAATAAGAAAAGAAGCTGGCCTTATTTCCGAGCTTCACTTGTTAAGAGATTTTAATCTCGAGAAGTTTAACAGGATAGCTACTTGGGGCCTACCCTCCATGGTCTACAATGTATTTTTTGTCTCAGTATCTACAGTAGTTTCCCGTCAAGTAACCTCCTTTAGCTCTGGAGCCTTTGCAGCTTTTGAGGTGGGGGTTCAGATTGAGGCCATAGGCTGGATGATGTTTGGTGGCCTTTCGACAGCTATAGGGGCCTTTGTCGCTCAAAACTTTGGCGCCGAGGATAGGGAGAGGCTGCTTGAGGGATACGCCAAGGGTACCATAATTGCTACAGCTATGGGAGCCTTTGCCTTTACTATCCTCTACTTTTTTGCAGGTCAGCTTATGGGGCTTTTTATTCATGATGATAGCTATGCACTAATGGCTGGACAGAATTATTTGAAGGTTATTGCCTTCTGCCAAGTATTTTCAGCTTGGGAGGCTTCATCACAGGGGGGCTTTAATGGAATAGGTAGTACCAAGTTACCCTCATTAGTTGGGGTTGTTTGTAATCTTTCAAGGATCCCCCTAAGCTATATCTTAAAGGGATATTTTGGGCTTACAGGTATATGGATTGCCATTTCTATTTCAGCTGCTAGCAGGGGTTTGTTTTTAAGAATATTTTTCTATTTTGAAAAACAGAAATTAGAGGTGATTAATGATTAGGGAAAACACAGCTAGAAGGGTTCTGGAGGCAGCTCTCTCACAAGGGGCCGACTTTGCAGAAATTTTTGTTGAAGACAGGAAGAATACTACGATTCAGCTTATTGGTGGAGATATTCACTCAGCGCTTAGGGGCAGGGACTTTGGCCTGGGTCTTAGGATTATCCGGGGCCTCCAATCGGTCTACTCCTATACCAATAATCTGGAAGAAAAAAACCTCATTATGATGGCTCAAAAAAGTGCTAAGGCCTTGAAGTCCACGGGAAAGGGTCAGGTTTTAAATTTTTACATCAGTAAGCCTGAGACCTTAAGTCCCGTTAAGCTAGATCCATCGGCCTACTCACTAGGCTATAAGAAGGAGGCGCTTGTAGAGGCTTATGATGCAGCCATGGCCTATGATGACCTTATTAGCCAGGCCTCAGCCAGCTATTTGGACTGGGACCAGGAGGTTCTTATTATAAACTCCCAGGGTCTATGGGTTGAGGATAGACGGGTTAGGACTAGGCTGGCCCTTTCGGCCATAGCAGATTATCAGGGAGAAAAACAGACTGGCTTTACTGGGCCGGGAGCTTCTATGGGTATGGAGTTCTTTGAGCATTACTCCCCCAAAGAAGTTGGTATAGAGGCTGCCAGGATAGCTACAACCATGGCCAGAGCCCCCTATGCTCCTGCTGGAGAGATGACTGTGGTCATGGATAAGGGCTTTGGTGGAGTTCTCTTCCACGAGGCCTGTGGCCATAGTCTGGAGGCTTCCTCTGTTGCCAAAGAAAACTCAGTTTTTGCAGGAAAACTTGGTCAGAAGATAGCCAGTGAAAGAGTCACTGCCATAGATGATGGCACCATACCAGGTCAGTGGGGGAGCTCAACTGTAGATGATGAGGGTACTCCTACTAGAAAAAATGTTTTAATTGAAGCTGGAGTTCTAAAAAGCTACCTAGTCGATAGCCTTAATGGCAAGAGGATGGGGGCTGAGAGCACAGGCTCATCAAGGAGGGAATCCTACCGATATGAGCCCACCTCTAGGATGAACAACACCTATATAGCTCCAGGTCAGGATAGCTTTGAAGAGATGATTTCAACTACTGAAAGGGGCCTTTATGCCAAGAACCTGGGAGGAGGATCGGTAAATCCTATAACAGGAGAGTTTAACTTCGCTGTTATGGAGGGCTATCTTATTGAAAAGGGAAAAATTACCAGTCCTGTTAGAGGTGCTAGCCTTATTGGCAAGGGCCAGGATATTCTTATGAAGATAGATAGGGTTAGCTCGGACTTTTCCCTAGCTCAGGGCATGTGCGGGGCATCTAGTGGCTCTATCCCAGCTTCTTTAGGTCAGCCTCAGGTCAGGATATCATCCCTTAAGGTGGGAGGTAGGAATGCATAAACTTTTACTAGAAGCAAAAAAACACTTAGATGAGGCTGAGATTTATTTTTCCTCTTCTAGCAACACCACAATAGGCATCTTTGAAGGTGAGCTTGATAGCTTTGAGATGGCAGAAAGCGGGGGCCTGGGCCTAAGAGGCCTTAAGGGGGATAGGATGGGCTATAGCTATAGTGAGAACCCATCTGAAGAGGGCTATGAAGACTTGATCCAAGGAGTCCTTGAATCCCTTGAAATAGTTGATGAAAAAGAGGACCTCTATGACGGCTTAGGAGCCTATGAAGAGGTTGAAAAGAAGGAGCTAATTAAGGCCTCCCCTGATGATGTAATAGAGGGATTAAAGAAACTAGAAGAACTGGTTCTTAAAAATCCTGGTATAAGCAAGGTTTCTGGGGCCGTTTATCAAGAAGTAGAGGCTAGGACCAGCATTGAAAATACCCTGGGCCTTAAGAAGGAAAGCAGCTCAGCTGTAGCCTTTGTCTATGTTATGGCTGCTTGCCAGGAGGGTCAGGATACCCATTCNNTGTATTGAGGACTGCCTATCAAGGCTGGGAGCTAGGAGTCTGGAGTCTGGTGAATATAAAGTCCTGATAGACAAGGAGAGCTTTAATAGTTTAAGCAGTAGTTTCTCCTCAGTCTTCAGTGCCGAGATGGTGGAAAAAAAGATGAGCCTTTTGGAAGGAAGACTGGGTGAGAAGATTGCTTCATCAAGCTTTAGCCTCAAAATGGAGCCCCTAGGAAAGGATACCCCCATGCCCAGCCAGTTTGATGGCGAGGGCTATCCTAGGAGTAATTTTTATCTGATAAAAGATGGAGTTCTTAAAAGCTTCTACCATAACAGGGCCACTGCTAAAAAGGCAGGAGTTCGCTCAACTGGTAATGCCTCTAGGTCCTATAAAGGAAGACTGGGTCTGGCACCAAGTCATCTTGTTATCGAGGGCGGAGAAAGAAGCGAAAAGGAGATCCTTAGTACTATAAAAAAAGGTGTTTATATAAAGGAGCTTCAGGGTTTTCATTCTGGGCTCAATGCTGTTTCTGGTGATTTTTCACTACCAGCTTCAGGTTTTTATGTGGAGGATGGTAAGATTATTCATCCAATTAACCAGGTCCTGCTTTCTGGGAATTACTTTGAGCTTATTGATTCTATCTTGGAACTTTCTAGTGATAGATCAGAAAGAAGCCTATCTTCGTCAAGCCCAGGGGTACTGGTAGATAAACTTAGTTTGGGTGGTATATAGTGATAAAAAGATAACAAGAAATTAGTAATAACCTGTATATTTTCATGATTCAATGATATAATGAACTTGTAAATACCAGATTAGGAAAGGAAAGGTGGATGCATGAACAAAATTATTACTCTTGAAGAAGCTGTAGCCAAGGTCAAGGACGGCGACACCATTATGGTGGGAGGCTTCCTGGCCAATGGAACTCCAGAAGGGCTGATTGATGGCCTGGTGGAAAGTGGAGTGAAGGATTTGACTCTTATTTGTAATGACACAGGTTTTGTCGACAAGGGTGTGGGCAAGATGGTTGTCAACAAGCAATTCAAGAAGATTATAGCTTCCCACATTGGAACCAACAGGGAAACAGGAAACCAACTAAATAGTGGTGAGACAGAGGTTGTACTTGTACCCCAGGGAACTTTAATTGAACAGATTAGAGCTGGAGGAGCTGGCCTTGGAGGCGTGCTGACTCAGACTGGTCTTGGGACTAAGGTTGAAGAGGGCAAGGATAAGGTTACTGTTGATGGTAAAGAATATATCCTAGAAAAGCCCCTAAGAGCCAATGTTGCCTTAGTATATGCTACTAAGGTAGATAAGATGGGCAACGCTATATTTAATGGTTCAACCCATAACTTCAACATCTTCATGTCCACAGCAGCAGACATTGTTATCGTAGGCGCCGAGGAGATAGTAGAAGTGGGAGAGCTTGGCCCACATGATATCCGTATTCCAGGAATCTTTGTGGACTATATAGTAAAGGAGGAGCCCCTAAAATGATGGATAAGAATCAAATGCAGGATTTTATTGCTAGAAGAACAGCCAAGGAACTTAAGGATGGAGACCTAGTAAACCTAGGTATAGGCTTACCTACTAAGGTGTCAAACTTTGTTGCTGATGACATTCAGGTTCTTTTTCAAAGTGAAAATGGCTTTGTAGGCCTAGGACCAGCTCCTGATGAGAATAATATTGACCCCTATATAGTAAATGCAGGAGGACTTCCCTCCAGTATAATTCCAGGTGGAGCCTTCTTTGATTCCTCTATGTCTTTTGGAATTATCAGGGGAGGCCACTTAGATGCAACTGTTCTTGGAGCTCTACAAGTAGATGCCAAAGGAAATATTGCAAACTACATGATTCCAGGCAAGATGGTTCCTGGAATGGGTGGAGCTATGGACCTAGTTAGTGGTGCTAAAAAGGTTATTGTGGCTATGGAGCATACTGCTAAAGGTAACCACAAGATCTTAGAAGAGTGCACTCTTCCGCTAACAGCGGTTGGGGCAGTTGACCTAATCATTACTGAGATGGGTGTACTAGAAGTTACTCCAGAAGGGCTATTACTAACAGAAATCAATCCTGACTATACAGTAGAGGAGGTCCAGGCAGCAACTGGGGCTAAGCTACTTATAGCTGAGGATCTAAAAGAAATGGTATAAAAGGCCAAAATAAGAAAAATCCCAGGTTTATATAACCTGGGATTTTTTTAAAGAGGAAAGTTTTCAATAAAGTCCACTGCATATTGACAGTAGAGGGCAGTTCCTATCTCTAGTGAGTCCTCATCAATGTCGAATTTTGGATGATGGTGGGGGTAAATAGCATTAGTGTCATTGCCTGCGCCTACTTGAAGATAGAGTCCCGGGGCCTTTTCTAAGAAAAAGGAGAAGTCTTCACTGCCTGTAGAGGGAGGTTGCTCCTCAACCCAGTCTGGGCCAACAAGTCTTTCCATGGTTTTTCTTGCAAAGTCCACATGGGAACCAGTGTTTACTACTGGAAGGGTTTGCACAGGAAATTCAAGATGGGCTTGAACTCTATAGGCCTTTGAAATGGACTGGACAATCCTGCTTAAGGCCTCCTTCATAGTCCTTTGGACCTCATTATCATAGGTCCTGATGGTTCCCTCAATTAGGGCACTATCAGGAATAATGTTATGGCGGCTTCCAGCCTGGACAATACCAAAGGTTAAAACACCAAAGTCTCTAGGGGATATCTCTCTACTTACAATGGACTGGGCATCTGTAACTAGAGCGCA
>LFTD01000054.1:10915-12491 GCA_001512625.1 Clostridiales bacterium DTU036
ATCTGCAGAAGACAAACTGGCTCCATAGCAGTAGCCAAGTTTACCTACTTCTAGGGTGCTGATCAGGTGGATACCTAGGATGGAGTCAACTCCTTGGAGGAAGTTTTTTTCTGCCAGCATCTTTTTAGCTCCTGAAATTAGTTCTTCCGCTGGCTGGAAGATAAGGATAATTTCACCATCAAATTTGTCTTTGTTTTCCTGAAGAATCCTTCCTGCAGTTATTAGCATGGCAGTGTGGCCATCATGACCACAGGCGTGGTTAAGACCAGGGGTCTTTGATTTATAATCAACTTCTTTTAGGTCATCCAGTTCCAGTGCATCTATATCGGCTCTCAAGGCGACGGTTTTTCCAGGACCTTTTCCCTTTATTCTAGCCACTAGTCCAGTTTCTCCTACTATTTCGTAGGGGATGCTAAATTTACTTAGTTCTGCTTCTATCATTTTTCTAGTTTCAAATTCCTTTAGTGATGCTTCGGGATACTGGTGGAACATTCTTCTTAGTCCTATGGTGTAATCCCTAAGCTCTCTTGCTCTATTTTTAAATTCCATTTTTTACCTCCTTTTTTATAGTAACATTTGAAACAATAAGTCCTAGTAGGATAATTATCACCCCCAGCCACTGGGCAGTGGATAGGTACTCTTTTAGAACCAGCTGGGAAACCAGGAGGCCAAAGACCGGTACGAGTAGGGATGTGGGGGCTACCTTTGATAGGGGGTATTTAGATATGAGGATGTTCCAAACACCATAGCCAAAAATGGTTGAAGCCAGAGCCAGATAGATAGCAGAGAAAATGGACATAAAGCTGAGGCTGGCAAAGGAGCCAATTATAGCTTGGGGCGTGTCAATAAAGTAGGATAGAACCAGCATGGGTATAGGAGGAATCAGGCTGGACCAGATTACCATTGAGAGCATATCTAGTTTATGACCATCCTCACTTGCCTGTAGGGAGGCTTTTTTAGATATGATGTTTGATGTGGACCAGAAGACTGGAGCTCCAATAGTTAAAAGGAGTGCTAGTGGCGGGATTGAAGCCAGGCCTCCCTGTAGGGAAGCGTAGCCAATAATTGATAGGCCTATAGCTGCAATAACAAAACCTAAAAGTTGTTTTTTAGCCAGTTTTTCCATAAAAAAGATGGAGCTAAGAAAAGGGGATATAAAACCCTGTAATTGAACAATAATTGAAGCAAGTCCTGCTGGCATACCAATTTCCATGGCATAAAAAAGACAGGAAAACTGGCCTACACCTACAGTAAGGCCATACCAGATTATGTAATTCCAGCTGGTCTTGGGCTTCTTTATAATAAATACAGCAGGAAAGGCTACTAGACTATATCTAATTGCTACAAGTAGCATGGAGGGTACACCTCCTAGTCCAAGTTTAATAACGGTAAAATTGGCTCCCCAAATAATAACTACAAGGAGGGCAAGAAGGGCATCTTTTCTATTCATGGTTGACTTCCTTTTATTTAGTATATCTAGAATATCACAAAGAAGTTTAAAGTGAGCTAGGTTTTAGGTAGTGTACAGTAGTTGTAGGTCGTATAATTGAAATAAAAGAAAGCCCCCATGTGCTAA
>LFTD01000009.1 GCA_001512625.1 Clostridiales bacterium DTU036
ATTATATAACTAGAGCTTTCTGCTTTAATTGTCCAAACCTACAACAACTTGACACGATCGCTGAAGAAAAAATACTTGCATAAATGATATCTAAATGATATCATAAAGATATAAAAGCTAAGGAGGAAGCTATGACAGAGAAAATTTTAGAACCTAAAAAAGGCATACCAGTACTAATTTTACTTTTAATACTATTAATTTTAACTTTAGTCCTATTCATATGGGGGATAAGGCAGGTTGGAAATGGATCTAGCCTTGTAGGCATTCTACTTATGGCCCTTGGAGCATTAGGCTTCATTGCCACACTAATATCCTTTGCTGGTCTTAAAGTAGTAGGGCCCCAGGAGGCGCTAGTTCTTACACTATTTGGAAACTATACAGGTACAATTAGAGAACCAGGTTTTTATTTTGTTAATCCCTTCTCCACAGGAGTAAATCCAGCAGCCAAGACCAAGCTAGGTCAGAGTGGAGATGTTGATGGAGGAGGTAAGCAGAGTAAGATTATGATTTCTGGTAGTGATAGTTCTGTCCAAGTAGAGGCTCCAGGCAAGAAGATTTCCCTTAAGATTATGACTCTTAATAACGCCAAACAAAAGGTCAATGATGTACTGGGTAATCCAGTAGAAATAGGAATTGCAGTTATGTGGAGGGTTAAGGATACCGCCAAGGCAGTCTTTGAAGTGGACAACTTTAAAGAGTATCTTTCCCTTCAGGCCGACTCTGCTGTTAGAAGTATAGTTAAAATCTATCCCTATGATGTGGCACCCGGAATTGACACCACAGGGGATGGACTGGCAGATGAGGGTAGTCTCAGGGGATCAACTAACATAGTAGCTGAGAGAATTCGCCAGGAGATCCAGAACAGGGTTGAAGAAGCAGGCCTTGAGGTAATTGAAGCCAGGATAACATACCTTGCCTACGCCCAGGAAATTGCTGCAGCCATGCTGCAAAGACAGCAGGCTTCTGCCATTATTGATGCCAGAAAGATGATAGTTGATGGAGCTGTTGGTATGGTGGAAATGGCCATTGATAAACTTAATGAAAATGGCGTGGTGGAGCTGGACGAGGAAAGAAAAGCTGCCATGGTTTCAAATCTGCTCGTGGTCCTAGTTGGCAGCAAGGATGCCCAGCCTATTGTAAATAGCGGTAGTCTCTACTAGTTATGTCCAAGGCAAAAAAGCAGCTTCCTCTTAGATTGTCCCAGGACTTATATGAGCAGATAGCCTCCTGGGCAGAGGATGACTTTCGCTCCATCAATGGCCAAATAGAGTATCTTTTAACCCAGGCCATAAAAGAGAGAAGAAAGAAGGATTTTGAGTTAGAAGAAGAGGAAGAAAAATAGAGCCATCAAAGCGGCTCTATTTTTTTACTAGAAGAGAGAAACAGTTTTCTTATCTTCTTTTTCAACCAGTCTTTCTCCAACTAACTCCTCAACCTCTCCCTTTTCAGGGTAGCGTTTAAGGGCCTTTTTAGAGAAGAGTAGCTCATCGTTAACTGAGATTTCTAAGACGCTCCCAGTGGAAGGAATTAGGACTAATTCATCCACCTTTCTTCCCTGCTCTGAGAGAATGGCCCTTGCAAGAGCAACTGCTCTTCCAAGGAAGTTTCACTCAGTACAGTACTCGATTCTTACGATATTTTTCATTTCTGCCTCCTATATTGACTTTCAATGTTTATTATAAGCAGAAGTGAGTATTTTGGCAAGGTAATAGCCCTTTTTATGCAGGTTTGTAGACTTCACCCATGAAAAGAGGTAGGTCTTTATAGAGAATAAGGACGGAGTAGGGGCTATCTAGTACCATGTCTACTTGTGGGTACTCTACTGGATCCATTGCCATCCTTACACCTATCATGGTAGCTGCAGCAGCCTCAATGCCATCCTCTTCAATTAGAAGATCACTCCACTGTTTTATTAGGGAAACATTTAGGATTTCCTCACTGATTCCTCCTAGCTTTCCATCACGCTCAAAGATGGTCTCTAATCCCAGCTCCTGGAGGGTGCTATTAAGCTCCATTTCATAGTCTAGGTGGACCTTGGGCATGGTCCAGTTAATCATATGGGGAGTCATTTCATCCATGCTCTCAAGAATCTCCTTATAGCTTAATTCTTTTAGTTCCATTTCCTTTGGTTTAATGAAGTAGGCTTCTAGTCCTCCTTCAAGGCTTTTTCTAGCAAGCTGAAATTTGTCATTTTCAAAGTAGAGTTCTTCATCACTGCTTCCCTCCATAAAGTCAACCTTAAGCTCTTCCTCAAGGCCTTTAAAGCTTCCTTCTTTTGTGTTTTCCTCATAGAAGGGCTCCATCCAGGGAGATTTAAGGTAGAGGGTATTGACTAAATAGAGGGCCATATTAGCCTCAGCAGAAAGCTCGGGATCTATTCTACCCTTGGTATTTTCTTTAATCCAGGCTCTAATAAGATCCATAGAGGCTTGGAGACTAAGGTCAAGATTCTCAGCCTGGGCTCCGTGGTCTTCTTCAAGCTTTTTTTGAAAGTCCTCTTTTATCTTAAAACCTTCCTGGACCCAGAGGCTGTTGGCTATAAGACTTTGGCTGTTTTCTTCATCTAGGCTTAGGTAGTCAATTAGGGCCCTAGGGTCTATTTGGCTTCCCATAAGCTGGTTTAGCTCTTCCAGGCTTTCATCACTAGCTCCCTCCCTTAGCATATCTAGGGCCAGGTAAAGGCTCATGGGGGAGTAGAAGCTGTTGCTACTACTTCTTATTTCTTCCATGGTTTTTACTGAAAAGTCCCAAAGCTGATCCTTGGCCTCTTCATCTTCGGGCTCCAGCTTAGCTGGTTGGCCTTGAGGTTCTGGTTCTTCATCCTTAGCCGGCTGGTCCGGGCCGTTACAGCTGGCTAGAACAAGTAGGCTTAGTAATAATGCTAATAGTTTTTTCATAATTTTCTCCTTATATATATATAAAGGTCTTCTTAAGGCTTTTTGTGACATCCATGCTTTTTCGTGCTAGAATAAGTTTATGCTTATATTATTATTTATGGAGGAGGTTCTATGCACCTAACTAGGCAACAGCGCAGGTTAATCTATCTGGTTTTGGCATTTTTTATAACATCACGAAATTTTTCTACATTTTTTTATAGTGTTGTGCCAGGAGCTTCCAGCTACTATATACCCATTATTTTATTTGCCCTTGCTGGCATTGGCTATTACATAAAGCAGGATGAACTGCCTTGGCAGCTGGCCTTATATTTTGGATTCTTAAAGCTAATCCCCCTTCTACCCCTTGAAAAAATTTGTAGAAGTAATCTTCATTTTTTTACTTTGGCTATTTTAATAATTTTTAGTTTTATTTTTCTTTTAATCTTTAAGAGGGATAGTATAGGTGAGCTTTTTGGAGGCAATGTTAAAGCCAGGGTAGCAGGAACTGGTATTGTAAAAAACTGGCTTCAGGCCGGGCTTCTCTTTGTTCTAGTCTATGGTATTTGGGCTTTTATTAGAGGTCCTATGCTGAGCCATAGTCTGCCTAGTCTATCCAAAGAAATACTAGTATATAGCCTGCTTATGGCTCTATATAACTCTCTAGCAGTCTACTCCCTGCCCATAGCCTTTTTAAGGGGCAAGCTGGATAAGGAGGAGCTTCTAGTGGGTTTGGCTCTGGGACTGGGCCTTTTTGAAAGGCATTTTCTTATTGGAAGTTTTTATTCCACCCTATTATTTTTAGTAGTGGGCTGGTTTTTTGCCAGGGCAACCTATGAGACCAAGGGCAGTTTACTTACTACTGCCATGCTCTTTTTTTACATGCTGGGTAGTCTGATTTAGTGGAGGAAAGATGATTAAAATAGAGGGTCTTGAGAAAATGTCTTCTTCTCAAAAGCTTGCCTATGCAAAACTCTTATTGAGGGGACAGCTGGAAATAGAAAGTAATTTTAGAGCGCTGGAGGCCAACGCCTCAGCCATCCTTATGGCAGTCCTTGATGATTTAAACTGGGCTGGCTTCTACTGGGTAGAGGGTAACCAGCTGGTTCTAGGAAGTTTTCAGGGTCTTCCGGCCTGCACAAGGATTTCTTATGGGAAGGGTGTCTGTGGAAGTGCCTGGAAGGAGAATAGGAGCCTGAGGGTGGAGGATGTTGAAGCCTTCCCCGGCCATATAGCCTGCGATAGTGCTTCCCGCTCAGAGCTTGTAATTCCCCTTAGAAAGGCAGGCCGAGTAGTTGGAGTCCTTGATCTTGATAGCCCCCTTCTAAATAGGTTCTCCCAGGAAGACCAGGAGGCACTTGAGGGCTTTGTAGAAATCTTAGAGGAAGCTCTAGATTAGTTTTTTTAATTTTAATAATCCCCAGCGGGATTATTTCTTATT
>LFTD01000091.1 GCA_001512625.1 Clostridiales bacterium DTU036
AGACCTCCAAAGAAGGAACCGTAAATTAGACCCCATATAATAAGACTGAAACTTAAATAAAAGAAAAACTTCAAAAAGTCTTTCTGACTCTTTGGAAGTGGAACGAATTTAAGAACTAGGGTTGATAAGATTAATAAAAGTATCCCATATCCCAGGTCTGCTCCCATCATGCCAAAGAATAGCCAATAAAAAGGTGCCAGTAGTGGCGTTGGATCAATCTCATTATACTTTGGCATAGCAAACATACTTGTAATCCCTGAGAAGGAATCTACAAGGGCGTTATTTTCCAGTAGAACTGGAATATCCCCCTCCACATCAGCCTCTTCAGCTTCTAAATAAAACTCCTCACCCAGGCATTTTTTAAGGGTTGATTCAAATTTACTTAGCTTCTTAGTAGGAATATAGCCACTTAAAATGTCTGTGTGACTAGTGGCTACAAAGTTTTCAGTTGCCCTGTTAATTAGTTTTTGGTTTTCATAGTATTCGTAAAGAACTTCAACCTGGTCAAGATCCTTAGCCTTTTCTGTAAAGGCTTCTTCAAGTTTGGCCTTGTCTTTTGCCAAGTCTTCCAGCTTTAAAGTCAACCTCTCTTTTTCTGCTTTTGGGCTAAGACTCCCAAGTACTTCTTGCTGGCTAAAGCCATGGCTTCTGAGTAAGTCCTCCAGACTTTGTCTATTCTCTTTAAGATAAATAAAATAGCCGTAAACCATACCGCTAGCTTCAGACACCTTCTTAAAATAGACATCAGGATGCTCCAAGAGGTTTTGATTTAGACTTTCTTCAAAACGCCTTGGAAGGCTCCCCATCTGGACCACGGCAGAAGCTGTTTCTTCAAAAAGTGAAAGATCACAATCTAGGCTTTGCCAGGGTTCTAGCTCAACCAGCTGGGCCTGGGCCTTTACAATTTCTTGATTTATGTCCTCCATGGAATTACTGAGAGATTTAACCTGACTATAGAGGGTCTCTTCGTCTATTGTAGCCCTCTTTTTTGCAAGTTCCTCTAAGTCATAAGCTGGCCTTGCAATTAAGTTGGCCTTGAGGCCTTGGGGTCTTGAGTCATAGGGCCTAAGCTGGCCTAGAATAAAGCTTACCTTATTACTGCTTTCTTCTAGTTTGGCCTCTTCCATTACATCAAGTCCCGGACTTAACTCTTCATCCAGATTCCTCAAATCCTTGAAGTGGACATACTTGAAACGTTGAAGTTCTTTAAGTAATTCCTCCCTCTTAGTAACAGGGCTAATGAGGGTGAAAACACTCATATCAACAATTGCCATCTTCTTCCAAAATCCTCTCCAGGATGCGCTCAATTGCTGGAGAGATGAAGGAATCCTCCAGGGCATCCAGTTTCTCGATTACACCAGCACCATCTTCAAGTATCTTTTCCACTTGATGCTGAGTATCGATACGGGAACGCTGAAAAATAAGTTCCCTTTCTTCCTCGGCCTGAGAAAGAATTTGCTCCTTTTCCCTCTTGACATAGTCATGAGCAAATTCAAG
>LFTD01000090.1:0-1572 GCA_001512625.1 Clostridiales bacterium DTU036
GCAGCTTTATCTGTAAAGACAGATAGCCCAAAGCTAAAAAAGTAGTCTTATCCCTTTAAGTTAGCCCTTTAAGTTAGCCCTTAAATTAGCTTTCTATTAAATTTATGTACAAAAAAGCAGCCTTCCACTCTTAGGTAGAAAGCTGCTACTTACTTAACTAGGATTTGATTTAGTTTCAGCCCTAACTCAAAGGCCTTCCTACTTACTCATCTCTCTTGTAAAGGCTGAAGTGCCCTTACCCAGTACATCTATCCCCATCCTGTAAAGGGTTCTCTCCATGGCTCCTAGGGCTGAGGTTAGGTCTAGTGTGTCCACATTACCCATGTGGCCCATCCTAAACATCTTACCAGCATAGGCTCCAAGGCCTCCTGCAACAACGGCTCCCTCTTCTGCCATGATCTTTCTAAACTCAAGATCATCAATTCCTTCTGGATAGAGGATGCAGGACAGGGTTGAGGCTCTGTTACTTTCATCTGCTAGGACTGAAAGACCCATGGCCTCAAAGGCTGCCCTCATGGCGCCTGCTACCTTGGTGTGTCTTTCGTATCTTGCTTCTAGGCCTTCTTCTTTAATAATCTTTAGGGACTCTTTTAAAGCCCAGACCATGTTGACAGCTGGAGTTGCATAGTACTTTGAGGTATCATGCATGACTGGCAGCCATTTATCAAAGGCAATATAGTATTCCTTAATTGGTTCAAGTTCCTTTGCCCTGGCCATGGCCTTTTCACTGGCCCAAAGCATCATAAGCCCAGGCGCTACTCCAAAGGCCTTTTGTGAGCCTGTAAAAAGGATGTCTATGTTGTACTTGTCTACATACTCCCTTTCACCAGCAGTTGCTGCCACCCCATCAACTATATATAAAGTTTCGGGGAATTTTTTTAGCATCTCCCCTATTTCTTCTATTGGAGCCACTGCGGCAGTTGAGGTATCAACATGGGTCACAGTTACTGCCTGGTAGGTTATTTCTGATAGCTTAGCTTCAATTTCTTCTACTGGAACTATCTTGCCCCACTCTGAAGAAAGCACATCAACATTAAGTCCCTTTCTCTTAGCTAGCTCAATAAACCTGTCGCCAAAAAAGCCGTGGCTGACAATTAGTAGATTGTCTCCTTCTTTTACAGTATTGGAAATTGCCATTTCCATGGCCATGGTTCCACTACCTGCAACTACAAAGACCTCTCCACTGGTTCCCCAAAGTTCCTTTAAATCTACCAAACAATCTTTAAAGTCCTGGACAAAGCCTGGGTCTCCAAAGGCCACTGTTTCTCTTCCCATCTGGTCTTGGATGGACCTAACTACTGGAGTTGGACCTGGAATCATTACTAGTTTTTTGTTTTTCAATTAGAGCCTCCTTTACTGCTTATCAATTGGGTAAATGTAAGATTCTTATATTCACCATTTGCTCGCCCTTTATTATATACCATAAGTTATAGGAAGATAAATAGCAAGATTGCCTAAACAAGTGTAAAGGCTGTCATGGATAGCAGGGGATAACACATCATGGCCTCTGCACTGGAGGATTAATGGGATTATAAATAAGCAAGAATCCAACTATAAGATAGAAGATGGACT
>LFTD01000090.1:1597-10018 GCA_001512625.1 Clostridiales bacterium DTU036
TTACTTTAAAAAAAGGCCCAGAGATTTTCTCTAGGCTAGCTGAACAACTATTATAAATAGGTGGTTCTAAGGGATTTCTCTATTATAGCTTATAGATAATCCTTTTCTTTATTCTCCATGACAAAGCGTCTTTCAACCGATTTTTCCCTGAGTACATCAAGTTTTTCTGGCACCTGATCAAAGTCAATTATTTCTATATCAATGCTCAGGTCTCCCTTAGAGATTAGGCCGAGGATATTTTCTATGTCTTGACTGGTCCCACCATTGGAGCCAACAACTTCTAACTGCTTTGTTATTAGTGTTGTGGTGTTAAGGGGAAACTCTAGGGCTGCCATTCCGACAACAACTACCCTACCCTTAAAGCCTACTGTCTCTACGGCATCTACTAGAGTATTTTGGGCTCCTGCAAAGTCTATAATTATATCTAGGTTTTCATCCTTAAATTCAGTGATGCTTTCTGCTACCTTAAAAGCACCATCAGCCATGATTTTTTCTCTTGCTTCCTTGCTTCGAGAAGCAGCATAAACCTTGGCGCCTAGTCCAATGGCAACTCTAGCACCTACAGTGCCCAGTCCTCCAATACCAATCATTCCAACCTTGGTATCCTTAGTAACACCACCTGCTTGAACTACTGCATGGTAGGAGGTCATTCCTGCATCAGTAGAGGCCGCAGCCTGGGCAAGGTCTACATTATCAGGTACTTTTATCAACATTTCTTGAGGTGCTGTGGTGTAGTTGGCGTAGCCGCCATCCCTGCCATAACCAGGACCAGCATCGGTTGGGGTGTACATGGGGCATACAGCCACCCTGTCTCCCACTTTCCAATCATTAACACCTGGACCTACTTCAATAATAATTCCAGATGCTTCATGTCCCATAATAACAGGAACCTTTTTAATGATATTACCAACCCAGCCTGGGTCATCTAGGGCGCCAACATCAGAGTGGCAAAGACCACAGTTGGCTACTTTGATTACAACATAGCCTTCCTTGGCATTTGGTATTTCTTGTTCGACTAGCTTGAGGGGTTCTTTGGTTCCTGTGAATTGCCATCCTTTTAATTTTTTCATAGCTTCTCCTAAATTTCTGGTTCAGTATTGATAATTTTGATTACTTAGTTATAATCCTCTTTGCTTCTCCATATAGTTCACTTACTAGTAACTCATCTCTGGTTTTTATCATTGAGCCTTCCTTGTAGCTTCTTCCCAAAGGATCGATACTACCATACCAGACTACGGAGCTATCAATGATTGTAAATTTTAGAAAACTATCACTTGAAGTAATAATATCTATCCCTTCTTCTTCTTCGAGATCTATTAAAAACTTTTTAGTTTCCTGGGAATACTTACTATCTGAATTTTCATACTCCTTGGTTACTAGAGTAACCCTTGCTCCAGACCTGTACTTATCTATAAGCAGTTTTCCTATTAAATTTAACTTTTTAAGCTGGAGTGAAGGACTGGAAATTAGAATCTCCTTTTTAGCTGAGCCAATATCTTTTAAAAGGGCTTCAAGATAGTTAGAGTTATTAAATACGCTCCCCGACTCATTAAGGTCCTGATTATCCTCCCTAAAACCATAGCCAATGGACTTATAAGCCCTTAATCTTTTGTGATACATGGCTTCAAGCTGAGGAATATGAATATCAACATAATCGTAGATTATTACTTCTTCCTTACCTTCATAAGCTCTATGAAGCCTTCCAGCGTACTGTATAGTCCTGGCTTTCCATGACAGGGGCATTGTTAAAAAGAGTGTATCTAGTCTTGCAAGGTCAAAGCCCTCACCTATAAGCTTTGAGGTAGCTATCAAAACAAAACGTTCTTTATCACTTATTTCTTTTAGCCTTGTAAGGGCATCTTTTCGTTCTTTATCTGAAAGGCTACCTGAGAGGATAATAACTTCAAAGTCACCACCTTTAAGGAGCCTAACAAGCTCATCGATATGAGCCTTTCTTTCTGTTAAGATTAGAGGGGTTCTGCCCTCATTTAAGGCCTTAAGAACATCTGAAACAATTAGGTTATTTCTGGACTTGCTCTCAGATATCCTTTTATATGCCTCAGTGATATGATTGGACTCCTCATCTTTTCTAGGTGGCATCCTGGTTGGGGTAAACCTTGGTATTATGTAGTGGTCAAAACCTCTAAGCTCTGCTTCTTTTTTAGCATCTACTTTATATCTAATGGGGCCACATTGCATAAAAATTATTGGATAGTGCCCATCCTTCCTATAGGGAGTTGCTGTAAGACCGTAGACAAATTTAGCAGGGGCACTACTGATTATCCTTGTAAAACTTGAAGCTGAAATATGGTGGCACTCATCTACTATTACCAGTCCGTAATTGTTTATTATGTCCTTTACGCTCTTGTCTTTATTAAACATGGACTGCATTAATACAACATCAATTATGCCGGTAATCCTATCCTGGCCCCCTCCTAGTTGTCCTATCGGTGACTTATTTCTTTTTCTTGTCTCTACTTTCTCATTTATATCTAAAAACTCTTCAAGCCTTTCTTGCCACTGCAGGGCTAGTTCTCTTGTATGGACTAAAACCAGTGTCGGAAGCTTTTTCTTAGCTATTAGAGCAGCTCCTATAACGGTTTTACCAAAGCCAGTTGTTGCGGACAAGACTCCATCATCATGCTTCTCAAGTTTCTCTAAGGCCTTCTCCTGGTCCTGCCTTAGATTACCTTTAAAACTAATATGTAGCTTTCTTCCATTAAACCTTCTATCTTCTAGTTTGTAAGTGATATTCTTAATCTCTAGTTTTTTAAGAAGCTCCTCCTCAGTACCTCTAGGAAGAATGATGTTATAGTCATCTTCTTCAAAAACCTCTGTAACTCTAGGTGTGCCAAAGGTAGAGAGTCTCATAGCCTGCTTTGAATAAAATTCAGGATTACTATATGAAGCTAGGCTCCTTAAAAAAAGAATTCCCCTTGCAGAAAACCCATCTTTACTAATTTTTAGCCCTGCTGTTTTTTCAATACTTACTATATTTGGAAAATCTTCTTTGCTGACATTTGTTCTAAAGACTAATTTTTCTTCATCAGCACCTTCCTTAGAAGATTTCTTTTTATCTTCTAAAAACTTAGAAATCTGAGTAGAAGAGATTTTCCTAACTAAAGATAGATAGGCCCACTGATCCTTAACCTCATTGAGCTCTTCATCAAGAAAGACTGTGTTTCCTTTTTCTCTGGCATCCTTTTGAAGTGGGAGTGCAATTAAGTTACCAAATCCGCCCTTTTGAAGTATGTCCTGGCTGGGAAAGAGTCTATCATAGGAAGAAAACTTTATGTTTGAATTTCTAGCCATAGCTAGATCAAGGACCCTGGCTCCAAGGGCTCTTGCAAGAAAAGCCTTAGTTTCTTCTTCAAAGAAAAACCATAAGTGGGCCCCCTGACCAGACCTTGAACGTTCTGGATAGACTGGAATACTCTTTTCTTTGCAGACATCTAGAATTGTTCTGACATCATTCTTCCAGCCCTCACCATCAAAGTCCATGGCAAGTAGATAACAACTATCGGTTTTACTAAGAGGATAAAGGCCGAGTACATACTTACCTAGGAGGTGGCTCTCTACCCTACTCTTGTCAAGGGGAGCAAAAGCTGACTTCTTACAGGAGATACACTTTACTCTAGGTTTTTCACAAACTCCAGGTTTAAAGTCATTAAAACAAAATGGAGAATAACCGGATTTATTATCCCACCTCTTGGCACATAGATCCTCCCTACCTCTAAATAGTGACATAAAAAGTTGAACTTTTTCTTCAGAAGGACTACTCATTGTCAATGGAGGTAGTTCAGCCGTAGCAGAAGGTTCTAACAGAGGTTCTTTAGTAAGAATAGTAGCAGTCCTCTCGTATTTAGAAAGCTGGGCTTTTAAAACTTCAATTTCTATTTTTAGGCGACGATTATCTTCTTCTAAAGTCTTCATCCTCGCAATAAGTTTAGTCTTGTCAAGATCCATTTAGAACTCCTTGGTAGTTGGTGGATTAAATGAATTATAAAACAAAAGTGCAAGTCCTATACTATGATGTCATTGCAGTAGGAAACTGATTAAATTATAAAGTTGCTTATAGTGCCAAAAGCCCTAGTTTCATATTTACGACCAAATACTTCTACTTCCAAAGACCCCTTATGACGGATACGATCCTTTCTAAATCAGTGTCTTCCATTTTGGTGTCAGAGGGAAGAACAAGCCCCTTATCAAAGATTCTTTCTGCATTGTCCTTGCCTATATAGTCATAGTCTTTAAAGACGGGCTGGAGATGCATGGGTTTCCATACAAACCTTGCTTCAATATTTTCTTCTTCTAAGGCCTTTATTACCTGGCTTGGAACAATAGGACCTTCCAGCTGAATAGCACTTAGCCAATAGTTTGGCTCAGTTGCCTCACTAACTGGCATAAAACTAAGTCCCTCTAAACCAGAGAGTTCTCTTTTATAGTAATCAAAGATGTACTTTTTCTTCTCAATTCTTTTATCAAGGACCCTCATCTGGCCCCTACCAATTCCCGCTATGATGTTACTCATCCTATAGTTATAACCTATCTCACTGTGCTGGTAATGGGCACTGGCACCCCTAGCCTGGGTGGACCAAAATTTAACCTTATCTATTCTTTCTTTGTTGTTTGAAACTAACATGCCTCCACCTGAAGTAGTGATTATCTTATTTCCATTAAATGAGAATATTCCATAGTCACCAAAGCTACCAGTCATCTTTCCCTTATACTTAGTTCCTAAGGATTCTGCTGCATCCTCAATAAGGACTACATCATAATTTTTACAAAGCTCTACTATTTTATCCATCTCTGCTGAAAGACCATAGAGGTGGACCACAATTAAAGCCTTGGCCTCTGGATACTTCTTCAAGGCCTCTTCTAAAGCTAAAGGACTTAAATTCCAAGTCTCCAAATCACTGTCAATAAAAACAGGTATGGCTCTGTTATAAATAATTGGATTAGCAGAGGCTGAGAAGGTCAGGCTCTGACAGAGTACTATATCTCCCTCACCTACTCCTGCGGCCTTTAAGGCCATATCCAGGGCTGCTGTGCCCGACATCAGGGCAACCCCTGACTCTACTCCTACGTAGTCGATTAGAGCCCTTTCAAACTGATCCAGGTTATTACCAACAGGAGCTATCCAGTTAGTTTCAAAGGCCTCCCTAATATAGTCCATCTCATAGCCCTCTTCACTCATATGAGGTGAGGCTAGGTAAATTCTTTTCTTATTATCCATCATCTCTCCTTGTATAATGAACTGGAGTCAAGCTCGAGTCCATTCTATAATAGTTTATAACTAAACATAGTCTTGTGGGACCACTTAACCTTCTTACAGCTTAACTGATATTGAAGACTTAATAACCACCTATCTATGTTTTTTTGTTTACTAGACAATTATGAGGTGACCTCTCCATAGTAGGAGTATGGATTTACCTGTAAACCCTTGGTAAGAACAGGATTTATCCCCTACAAAAAGAGCCCACATAAATAGTATAGTTTATGCTGGTATGGATGTCCATAAAGATAGTTTGACTCTTTTTACTAGACATTTGTGGAAGATAAAGAAAGAATTGTCAAAGTGTATATGAGTGTGGCATTTTAGAAAAGCAGTAGTCTACTATTAGTAAGAAAAAAGCCCTACTTCGAAATCTATTATCTCGTAGTAGGGCTTACCTTTCTTTTATAAGATAGTTAGTAGACTAGTTTCCACTAACACCACGGGTAGTAGGAACCTTTATCAATCATTTATTTCTGATTTTTTTCTTAGTAGTACAAAGGCTACGCCTAGAAGAGCAAGTGCTCCGTAGAAGAAACCAGTGACTTGTACAGCACCTGTGGATGGTAGCTTGTTAGGTTCTTCTGGAATTTTTTTTAGAATAACTCCAGCATCCCAAGTCGGGTCAATTCCTTCTGTTGCCTTGACTATTTGACTTGTATAGGCTTTTGTTAGAAAACTATTGTTGTCATCTAGCTTAATCACAATTGTCCAGCCTGTACTTGGTTCGGCGTCGGAGTCTGCATATGAATTTCCAGCGTTTTTCTTTGTAAACTCATATTTTTTGGCTTGCTCCTTAGTTAAGGTAAACTTAACCTGATACTCTCCAGCTTCCAATTCATCAAAGATATAGCGGCCATTATTATCGGTGGTTGTTTCCCCGAGCTTATTACCATCTTTGTCATAGAGTTCTACCTTGACACCTGCTAAGGGTTCTTCATTTTCATCCTGAATCCCATTTTTATTGGTGTCTATCCATACGTAGTCACCAATGGCGTAGGTCTTCTGAGTATTGGTAATTAGAAAACCATCAGCTACTGAACCAGTAATTTCGTTATTGTAGCCAGCAACCATCACTTCTTCTACAGAGTAGTCGATTGCTTGTCCCTCAGCATATACATCAAGGTCAGTAAAGCTTCCTGTCCAGCCATTATCAGCATTCAGAGTTAAGGTTTTACCTGTATCTACCTTGTCTGCTAATAGCTTGACTATTACTTCTTCTCCTACCCTACCAATCCAGGCCTTAGTAACTTTAATACTAGTCTTTTCTGGTGTATAGGAGTTGGTAATATTGAAGCCATTAACATGGGCTGTATATCCTTCAACGGGAACTTCTTCTATTGTATAGACAATGTCTGTAGTTGATCCTGCGTTGGTTTTATAGAGGTTATCAAATGACCAATACCAACCCTTATCTGCAGAAGTTGTCACAGATTCAATTACCCTACCATCTGCCAAGAGATTAATGGTAATGCTGTCTGGTCGCTTGCCATCTTGGTTGTTTGCATCGCCCCAGGTCTTTGAGCCAGTTGCGGAAACTCTAATTCTTACAACTACTCCAGCATCCCAAGTTGGGTCAATGCCCTGTGTTGCTTTGTAGGTTTGGTCAGTATAGCTTTTTGTTAATGAAGCATTTTTGTCGTCTAATTTGATAACTACAGTCCAGCCAGTGGCGGGATCGGCATCGGAGTCAAGAGCTGAATTGCTACCTCCATTTAATTTGGTGAATTCATAAAACCTAGCCTGCTCCACAGTTAAGGTAAACTTAACCTGATACTCACCAGCCTCTAGTTCATCAAATATATAGCGGCCATCCTTATCGGTAGCTGTTTGTGCAATTCTATTACCATCTTTGTCATAGAGTTCTACCTTGACACCTTCTAATGGTTTTTCCTCTTCATCCTGAATCCCATCCTTATTGGTATCTATCCATACGTAGTCACCGATGGCGTAGGTCTTTAGTGTATTTGTTATTACAAAGCCTTCAGCTGCACTACCAGTTACTCCTGTATTATAGTTATCCATAGTAACTTCTTCTACAGAGTATTCGATTTGTTTTCCTACTGCATACACATCAAGCTCTGTAAAGCTTCCTGTCCAGCCATTATCAGCATTTAGAGTTAAGGTTTTACCTGTATCTTTCTTATCTGCTAGTAGCTTAACTGTTACCTCCTTTTCTGCCTTACCTATCCAGGCCTTTGTAACTTGAACACTGGTCTTTTCTGGTGTGTAGGAGTTGGTAACATTGTAGCCATCAACAACGGCTGTGTATCCTTCAACCTCAATTGACTCTTCCTCTATTGTATAAAAAATTTCCTTAGTTCCTTCTACATTAGTCTTATAGAGGTTCTCAAATGACCATTTCCACAGGTCAGCTTCTTTTACTGACTTAGAGTCAATTAGCACACCATCTGCCAAGAGATTTATAGTAATGCTTGTTGGTCGTTTGCCATCTTGGTTTTCTGCATCGTCCCAGGTCTTTGAGCCAGATACAGTAATCTTTTCTCTTTTGGTATTTTCAACAGTATACTTAATATTTGCATTTTCTTTGTTTAAATTAAATTAATGGGTTGTGTAAGGATTTGGTAACCATCTAAGGCTTTAGTCTCTCTTAAATAGTAGGTTCTAAAGGGTAAACCTTCGTAGACAAGCTTGCCAGCCTGGTCTGTTTCACGAGGTCCACCAATGACTCTTCCTACATCATCCAAGTAGTAGTAGAGTTCAAACTTAACTCCTTTAAGTGGTATTTTATTATTGCCTGAGTCAACTTTTAAAATCTCAATAGACCCTCTATTGGCTTTGCCTGAACCACTGCCCCAAGTAGTTTGTTGAGATGTATACTCTTTTTTACTAGTGGTACCCAGCTTTTTGCCGTACCCAGTTAAAGACGCACTATTGCTAACTGTTCCTTTGTCTGCAGTAATTACAGTGGTATAGGTTATAAAGAGTTTTTCTTTAACATGACCTAACTCAATTGTCAGCTTGGTGGTGCCATTTTCATTTTTAACAACTTTGATTTTGTCACTGGTTATGGTTTTTAATAAATTGGCTTCAGCAACAGAGTTTTTGTATACTTTAATAGTATGGTAGTGTACAGTAGTTGTAGGTCGTATAATTGAAATAAAAGAAAGCCCCCATGTGCTAAA
>LFTD01000035.1 GCA_001512625.1 Clostridiales bacterium DTU036
TAATTATATAACTAGAGCTTTCTGCTTTAATTGTCCAAACCTACAACAACTTGACACGATCTTAGATAAGAGTGAGATTGACGAATTAATAAAGGGTTGGTAAGCTACTATTATATGAGGAGGAGTTATGAATATTTATGATGATTTAATGAGGCGGGGCTATATATCCCAGGCTACTCATGAAGAGGAACTAAGGGAACTTTTTGAAAAAGAGCAGGTGACCTTTTATATAGGTATAGATGCTACAGCAGATAGCCTTCATGCGGGACACTTTTTAACCCTAGTGGTTATGAAAAGAATGCAAGAAGCAGGTCATCGTCCCATCCTCTTATTAGGTGGGGGAACTACCCTGATAGGGGATCCTTCTGGTAGGAATGATATGCGCCAGATAATGACCAGGGAAACTATTGAGGAGAATGCCCAGAAGATTAAAAAACAAGTCAGCAGGTTTGTTGATTTTGACAATGGTAGGGCCCTGATGCTTAATAATGCCGACTGGCTTGTAGAGCTTAACTATATAGACTTTCTAAGAGACTACGGCCCTCATTTTTCCATTAATCGTATGATAAAAATGGATGCCTACAAATCTCGTCTGGAACAAGGACTGAGTTATTTTGAGTTTTCCTATATGCCCCTCCAGGCCTATGACTTCTTGCATTTATACAGGACAACAGGCTGTAAGCTACAGATGGGAGGCTCTGACCAGTGGAGCAATATAATTGCAGGAATTGATCTGATTAAGAAAACAGAAGGTGCAGATACCTATGGACTGACCTTTAATCTTATAACAACTTCAGCTGGAGTAAAGATGGGTAAGACTCAAAAAGGAGCTCTTTGGCTTGATCCTGAGAAGACTCCCCCCTATGAATTTTTCCAGTACTGGCGAAATGTAGAGGATGCTTCCGTTGAAACCCTTCTTCTTCGCTATACCTTCCTAGATATCGAAGAAATTGAAAGGTTAATGGATCCCAGTGAAAATATTAATCATGCCAAGGAAGTTTTGGCCTATGAACTAACTGGACTTGTCCACGGCAAAGAGGATGCAGATAAAGCTTTAGAGGCTAGTAAAGCCCTTTTTTCGGGAGCCGGTAGCCTTGAGGACATGCCTTCTACAGTACTTAAAGAAGACTGGATAGGCAGGGAATGGCTTGATGTTTTAGTGGAACTTGAATTTATAAAAAGTAAGGCTGAGGGAAGAAGGCTTATTGACCAAAATGGTATTAGGCTTAATGATAAACCTCTTAGTGACCCATGGGTTAAAGTGGATAGTCAAGACTTTAAGGATGGCTACGCCATGTTAAGAAGAGGTAAGAAGTCTTATTTTAAAATTGATATAAAGTGAAATTTTTGATGGAATTTAGGCCGGCATTTTTCCAGCTGGCCTTTTTTTTAAGTAATCAAAGCTATGAAGAACTTTTATTAAAATAAAAAAACATAGCTGACAAGAGGGGGAGTTTCTGTAAATATCCAGACTTATTCCCAGGTTGACCCTTGTGATGGGCTGGTTTATAATATTAGTATATGTAAGCGAGAAAATAGGAGGATTTATGAGTAAATTAAAAATGATGACGCTAGACGGTAATACCGCGGCTGCTCATGTGGCCTACGCTTTTACTGAGGTTGCGGCTATCTACCCAATTACACCTTCATCCACCATGGCTGAAGTTGTGGACGAATGGTCTGCCAATGGCAGAAAGAACATCTTTGGAGAAACTGTTAAAGTAGCTGAAATGCAGTCCGAAGCTGGTGCTGCAGGTGCAGTGCATGGTTCTCTACAAGCTGGTTCTTTAACTACTACTTTTACAGCTAGCCAGGGCCTTTTACTGATGATACCCAACATGTACAAAATTGCTGGGGAATTATTACCAGGTGTTTTCCAGGTAACAGCCCGTTCAATTGCTGGCCACGCACTTTCAATCTTCGGGGATCATTCCGACGTTATGAGTGCTAGACAAACTGGATTTGCTCTACTTGCTTCAGGTAGTGTTCAGGAAGTTATGGACCTAGCCAGTGTTGCCCACCTTTCTTCAATTAAGGCTGGAATGCCCTTCCTTCACTTCTTTGATGGCTTTAGAACCTCTCACGAGATTCAAAAAATTGAGGTTATTGACTATTCAGAGTATGAAAGACTTGTTGACTGGGATGCTATTAAGAGATTTAAAGAAAAAGCTCTTCGTCCTGAAAGACCTCTTCAAAGGGGAACTGCTCAGAATCCAGATATTTTCTTCCAGTCTAAGGAAGCCGCCAATGTGTTCTATGAGAAGGTTCCAGGAATCGTAGAAGATTACATGGCAGAGATTGGAAAGATTACTGGACGTAGCTATGGCCTATTTGACTACTATGGTGCAGAGGATGCAGAGTATGTGGTTGTGGCTATGGGTTCAGTTACTCAGGCTCTAGAAGAAACAATTGATTACTTAAATGCTAGGGGAGAGAAGACAGGACTTATAAAAGTTCGTTTATACCGCCCCTTTGTGACAGAAAAATTCCTCGCTGTCGTACCTAAAACAGCTAAGAAAATTGCTGTACTTGACCGTACAAAAGAACCAGGAGCTCCTGGCGAGCCTTTGTATCTAGACGTACGCTCAGCCTTCCAAGATCAAGACCACAGACCAGTAATTGTCGGTGGCCGTTATGGACTTGGTAGCAAGGATACAACACCTACTCATTTAGGTGCGGTATTTGCTGAACTTAAAAAAGATGAGCCAAAGAATCCCTTCACCATTTCTATAGTGGATGATGTTACCAATCTTTCATTAGAGCCTACAGAGGTTATTAGAGCTGAGGATCCAGAAACAATTCGTTGTAAGTTCTGGGGTCTTGGATCTGATGGAACAGTAGGGGCCAACCAGTCAGCTATTAAGATTATTGGTGATAATACCGATATGTATGCTCAAGGCTACTTCTCCTATGACTCTAAGAAGAGTGGTGGAATTACAGTCAGCCATCTTCGCTTTGGTAACAACCCAATTAGGGCTACCTACCTAATCGATGAAGCAGACTATGTAGCCTGTCACAACCAGGCCTATGTATATTCCTACGATTTAATGGCAGGTTTAAAAGAGGGCGGAACCTTTGTCCTTAACACCCAGTGGGATGCTGAGGAACTAAATAATAATCTACCTGGTAGCATTAAGCGCTACCTAGCCAATAATAAGATTGACTTCTACTTTATCGATGCTGTAAGCATTGCTGAGAAGATTGGTCTTGGTGGCCGTATCAACATGATCATGCAAACTGCCTTCTTCTATCTGTCTAAAGTTATGCCAATAGACCAGGCAATTGCTCTACTAAAAGAAGAGATTGAAACTTCCTATGGTCGCGGTGGACAAAAGATAGTAGATATGAACTATGCTGCAGTTGACCAAGCCATTGAAAACCTTAATAAGTATGAGATCCCAGCTGATTGGGCAAATGCTGAGCTTGAAGAAGCTGTAGTGAGAGATGAGCCCGAGTTTGTAAGTGAGATTCAGCGCGTAATGACAGGACAAAGGGGAGACAGCCTTCCTGTATCAATCTTTGTTGACCATGCAGATGGAACTTTCCCAGCAGGAACTGCAGCCTATGAAAAACGTGGTATTGCTGTTCACTGTCCTGAGTGGATGCCCGATAACTGTATTCAGTGTAATCAGTGTTCCTTTGCTTGCCCCCACGCAGCTATTCGTCCTTTCCTAGCCACTGAAGAGGAAATGAAGAATGCTCCAGAAAACTACAAGACTGTTGATGCAAGAGGAAAAGGACTGGAAGGACTTCAGTATAAGATTCAGGTCTCAACCCTAGACTGTACAGGTTGCGGCAACTGTGCTGAAGTGTGCCCTGCTAAGAACAAAGCTCTTGTTATGAAGGATATGCCAAGTCAAACCGAGGCACAAAAAGGAAACTGGGAGTTTGCGCTTAGTCTAAAAGAGAAGAAGGTTATGGCTAGGGATACCCTAAAGGGAAGCCAGTTTGCACCTCCACTCTTCGAATTCTCAGGCGCTTGCGCAGGCTGTGGAGAGACACCTTATGTTAAGACAGTTACCCAGCTATTTGGTGAAAGAATGGTAGTAGCCAATGCTACAGGCTGCTCTTCCATCTATGGTGGATCTTGTCCTTCTAATCCATATACAGTAAATCAAGATGGTTTAGGACCTGCTTGGGCCAACTCCCTCTTTGAGGACAATGCTGAGTATGGATTTGGTATGCTAACTTCTATACAAGTAACAAGAAATAGAGTTGCAAGATACCTAGGAGAGCTATTAGAACTAGATACAGTACTTCCAGAAGGAATGAAGGAGGCTGCTGAGACTTGGTTAGGCAATGCAGATAGCCATGAAGATAGTGCAGAAGCTGCTGAAGCTCTAAAGGGCTTTGTAGATAAAAAAGATGAAATTAGCGATGCTAAGGCTAAGGAAATCTTTGAAAAACTCTACGATCTCAAAGACTACTTTGTTAAGAAGAGTATGTGGATCTTTGGTGGTGATGGCTGGGCCTATGACATTGGATATGGTGGACTAGACCACGTACTTGCCCAGGGCCAAGATGTTAACGTTCTGGTTCTAGATACTGAAGTTTACTCCAATACCGGTGGCCAGGCTTCTAAGTCAACACCTATTGCAGCTGTTGCTAAGTTTGCAGCTTCTGGTATGCGTACACCTAAGAAGGACCTAGGAATGATTGCAACTACCTACGGTAACATCTATGTTGCTCAGGTAGCTATGGGAAGTAACCCCTCTCATTATGTTAAGGTTCTTAAAGAAGCTGAAAGCTATCCTGGTCCAGCTCTAATAGTTGCCTACTCACCCTGTATCGCCCATGGTATTTCTACAGGAATGGGAACCACTCAAAGACAAGAAAAACTTGCAGTTGAGGCTGGTTACTGGCATCTATGGAGGTTTGACCCAAGAAGAGAGGCTGAAGGACTTAATCCCTTCGTCCTTGACTCTAAGGAACCAACTGCAGACTTCAAGGAATTCTTAAGAACAGAAAGACGTTTTGCTGTTTTAGAAAGAACCTTCCCAGAAGAAGCAGAAGCCTTATTCGAAGCCAGTGCTAAGTCAGCTAGAAGACGCTATCTAAGCTATGTAAGAATGGCTGCGATGGAGTACTAGAAATAGATAGGCACCCTGCGGGGTGCCTTTTTTGTATAAGAGGTTATTATGGATGATTTTATTTTTCACCTTCCAACTAAGATTCTATTTGGGGAGAAACTCCAAGAACTAAGAGTGGAATGCCTTAAGTATGGTAATAGGATTCTTCTTGTATATGGAGGAGAATCTGTTAAAAAAGTTGGTATTTATGGAGAGGTAGTAGGGGCGCTTGAGGGCCTGGAAATTACTGAGTTTTCAGGTATTGAGCCTAATCCTAGACTGGAGTCTGTAAAAAGAGGGATTGAGTTAGCTAAAGATAAAGGCGTTGATTTAGTTTTGGCACTTGGAGGAGGCTCTGTAATAGATGCTGCCAAGGCCATAGCAGCTGGTGTAAAGACTCCGGGAGACCCCTGGGAGTTTGTACTTGGTAATACCGAGGTTTTAGAGGCCCTTCCCTTGGGAACAGTTCTAACCCTAGCTGCAACAGGAAGTGAAATGGACGCTATTTCTGTTATAAGCAATATGGAGACTAAGGAAAAACTCGGTTGGTCTTCGGAGCATATTCAGCCAAAATTCTCCCTTTTAAATCCTAGATATACTTTTAGTGTATCTAGGAGGTTGAGCGCAGCTGGAGTGGCGGATATTATGAGCCATGCTATGGAGAATTACTTTCGAAAGGACTCGGGTAATTATCTTGCTGATAGATTGGCAGAGGGTCTTTTAAAAACCTGTGTTCATTTTGGGCCAATTCTGCTAGAAGAGCCTGAAAACTATGAAGCTAGGGCTAATATCATGTGGGCTAGTTCCTGGGCTATTAATGGCCTTTTAAGCGCAGGAAAGGCTGTCCCTTGGAGTGTTCATGGCCTAGAACACGAGCTTAGTGCCTTTTATGACCTAACCCATGGAATAGGTCTTGCAATTCTGAGCGGGCCCTATCTAAGGCATGTGCTAGGGGATAAGACCCAAAGAAAGATTGCTGAATTTGGGTACAACGTCTTTGATTTACCCCATAGCGGGGATGAGTATAGGGACGCCTTTAAAGCAATTGAAGCCTTAGAAGAATTTTTCTCTGATGAGCTGGGCCTACCTCTTTCTTTGGAGGAGGTTGGCATTGATGACCAGTATTTCGAGGAGATGGCTAGAAAGATTATTAGGCAGAAGAAGGGTCCAATTAATGGATTTACCCTGCTTGAGGAAAAAGATATTTTGGAAATCTATAGAAAGAGCCTAAGAAGATGAAAAGGATATTTAAAGTTTTATTAGGTGTTTTTGGAGGCTATGTTTTTCTAGTTAAACCAAGGTTTAGAAAGCACAGGCTAATAAAGAGATTCTTAGACTGGGACTATGCCCATAGAGGCCTCCATGATAAAGATAGTCCTGAAAATACCCTAGCTGCTTTTAAAAAGGCAGTGGAAGGGGGATATGGGATTGAGATGGATGTTAGAAGCTCTAAAGATGGGCTAATCATCCACCACGATGAGGATCTCCAAAGGTCTCAGGGAAGTAGGGAGTTTGTGGATAGCCTGGACACCGCTTCCCTTAAGGCAAGGCCTATTTTTGATAGCCAGGAAGTCATTCCTACCCTTATGGAGGCCCTTGAGACAATTGACACTAGAACACCATTACTTCTAGAAATTAAAAGTGAGAAGGATCATTTTAATAATGCTAGGAAGGTCCAGGAAATTATGGATGGTTATAACGGAGACTATATAATAGAGAGTTTCCACCCTATTATTTTGCTTTGGTATAGGTTAAATAGGCCAGATGTTTTAAGAGGCCAGCTCTCGGGCATAGAACTTGGCCAAGGCCCCTGGTTGGACTTTGCTTTAAGACATCTGCTTTTCAACTTTCTAACCAGACCAGATTTTATTGCATATGAGAAGGTAGGAGGCTTTAGTCCTTGGCTCCTTCATAAACTATCTACCCCTACTTTTGCTTATACTATTACAAAGCCTGAGGAGAAGAAGTCCTATTTTGATGCCATCATATTTGAGGACTTTCTAGCTTAATAGTGACTCAAGGCTATATTACAGGGAGTTATAAGTCAAAGTTGGGTATAATGATGGTAAAGGAAGATAACATAAAAGTCTATTTTGTAGTATTTTCTGGCAAAGCTAAAAGCGGTGGGATTTTACTTGGGGTATTTAGGCCTTAATTAGGGCTTTTTGCCCTATCTTGTAATTTTATTAAAACTCCTTTATAATTTAGTGAGTGGAGGTGGGTATGAATAAACTAGAGTTTTTAGAAAAAAGAAAGTCGGTTCGCAATTATAAGAATAAGCAACTATCAGCCGAGGATAAAAGGAATCTTCTATCAATGCTCGAGGCTCCAAATTTATTAGGAGAGATTCCTGGCTATGAACTAGTCTTTATAGAGGATGGGCCTAGAGCTGCAATTAAGCTCGAGGGCTTTGCTGGTTATAGTGGAGTTATGATAGAAGCACCCCATTATATAGCAGTATTTGCAGAGAAGAAGTGCATTAACATGAGAAAATCTGCCTATGAAGTTGAGGACATAGTTTTAAAAATGATGGCTATGGAAGTAGGGAGCTGCTGGATTAGCATCAAGGATTCTGACTCTGCTAAGGTAGCCATGGGCTGGACAGATAAGGCAGAGCTTATTGCCCTTGTTGCCCTAGGGTATCCCAAGGAAGAAAACTATTTCAGTAAACTCTTTTCAAATCTTCAGCACCCCTTGATTAACCCCCTCAAAGAAGGTTATGCCAACCTTAACCTAGAGACTAAAAATGGTATGCCTTTAAGGGAAGAAACCTCAAGTTTTGTATACCTTGATACCTGGGGTAACTCAACTGGTTATGGTGAGCTAGTAAGAAGGGGTATTGACAAGGTCTATCACTACCTTAAATATGCGCCCAGCTGGGGTAATAGACAGCCCTGGAAATTTATCATTGACAAGGATGATATAATATTATGTATTCATGAAGATGAAAAGCTAGGCCGTATTAATGAGTGTTTAGATGCAGGCATTGCAATGTATTATTTTAAGGTTGCCATGGAGGGTCATGGCCTAAGGGGCGAGTGGCATTTTGATGGTTTAGATTTGGACTATGGAGTTCCAGATGACTATTGGGTTGCAGGAAGATTTGCTCTGTAAGGAGATATATGCGTAGGTTATCTATACTTTTGCTTTTGCTTTTTTTAGTTAGTTGCTCACGAATCTCTGGAGTTGAGGTAATTAAGGAAGGCCATATAAAAGAAGATCAAGTCCAGGTGTATACAATTGAAAAGGAACAAATTCCCAGGGACTATGCCTATGTCCAGGATGATAATGTCATATTAAAAGATGATGATGGTAGTATTGTAAGAAGACTCTTTTTTCAAGAAAGAGTCTTTGTTTACAGGAAACGTTCAGGCCAAGTCCTAATAATGGACCAGTATGGTAATTCAGGTTGGGTTGGCCAGGAGCATCTTTCCAAACAATTTGTAAGTGATATAGCTATTCCCTTAGAAGGGGTAGAATATGGGATTTACTCGGTTAAAGACAAGCCTTTTAAAGACTATTTAAAGGTTAAAGGCGCCTATATATCCCCTTATGGTGAAGATTTTGCTTTAAGAGTTGTGGAAAGAATCAAAGATGGACCAATAAATACCTTGGTTTTGGACTATCATGATGATGAGGGATATGTATTATTTGAGAGCAAGATTGCTGAGAAGCTGGCCCCAGGTTCTTCCAACCTAATCTATGGTGATGGTGAAGCCTTTATCCGCCATCTTAAAGATGAAGGCTTTCATTTAATTGCCAGAATAGTAGCCTTTAAAGATCCCATATATGCAGCACAAAATACAGATAGAGCAATTCGTCATAGTGATGGAAGCCTTCTTATAGCTGATGGTCAGTACTGGAATTCACCCTATGACAGGGAGGTTTGGGATTATCTACTAGCTCTGAGTAACGAGGCCCTGGAACTTGGTTTTGATGAAATACAATTTGACTATGTGAGGTTTCCTGATAGCTTTGAAGATGATATGCTGGCCCATAATGAATATAATGAGGGCAGGGCAGAAGCTATCCAAAAGTTTCTTATGTTTATTAAGGGTAATATAAATAATAAAGATGCAATAATAAGTGCTGACGTTTTTGGATGGGCAGCCATTGAGCTTGCTGACGTTACCATTGGTCAACAGTGGGAAGCCCTTAGCAATATAGTGGATGTAATAAGTCCCATGTTCTATCCTGCTCTTTACGGAAGAGGAGTATTTGACTTTGATAGCCCTGTCAGTCACCCCTATGAGGTGCTTAAGATCTCAATAAAAAATGCACTGGAGAGAAATTCCAATATAAAAACAGCGGCCTTAATTAGGCCATGGATTCAGGGATGGGACTATTCACTTGATGACATTAATCTACAGATTAAGGCTCTGGAAGAAGCAGGAATAGAAGAATTCATTATATGGGACCCTGATGGTAACTACCCTATTGAAGGATTAAGACAATGAGGATAAGAAGAACAAAGGATCTAGACACTAAACTTATTAAATATGAGCACCTGCTAATAAAAGACCCTAAGAGTATAAAAGAGAGATTTGATCAGAGGCCCCTGGAGCTTGAAATAGGTTTTGGTAAAGGGGAATTTCTTATAGAAATGGCTAGAAGAAACCCTCAAACAAATTACCTAGGAATTGACAAGTATAGTGAACTTTTCTATAGTGCTGCTAGACAGGTGGGTGAGCTTGATAATATTCTATTTATGACAGGGAGTGTAGAGGACTTTCTTCCTCAAATGGAGGAGGGTCTTTTTTCTGGTCTCTACCTTAATTTTTCAGATCCCTGGCCCAAGGATCGGCACCATAAAAGAAGACTAACCTATAGGAGCTTTTTAAAGGCCTATGACAGGGTATTAAAAAAAGGTTCGGTAGTTCAGATTAAGACAGACAATGTTATTTTATTTGAATCTACTTTGCAGGAGCTGGCTTTAGTAGACAAGCAGGTTTATGACCTAAGCTGGGATATCCAAAATGATCTAAGCTGGAAAGACAGCATTCCTACTTACTACGAAAAGAGATTTACAGAGCTGGGCCAGAAGATAATGGGACTTAGGTATAGGAGCTAAGATGATTGGACTTATAATTGGAATTATTCTATTTGACCGGGCTAGTAAATTTTTGGCAGCCCTCTTCCTTAAAGAGGCCAGTATAGCCTTGTGGGAGGGGGTTTTTCATTTAACCTATGTAGAGAACACCGGAGCTGCCTTTAGCCTTTTATCGGGCCATACCCTGCTGCTAGGGATCTTCTCTCTTATTATGGTTATTGTACTTAGCTACTACCTTAATAAAAGGATAAAAGCAGGTGCTAACATGTTTGAACAAATCGGCCTGGCCTTTATTATTGGAGGTGCTATTGGTAACCTGTATGACCGAATGATTCTTGGTTATGTAATAGATTTTTTTGATTTTAGGCTGATAAATTTTGCCGTCTTTAATGTTGCTGATAGCTTCATTACTATTGGAGCAGTTTTAATAGGAATATCTCTTTTTATTGATGAAAAAAACAAAAAGACCAGTGGCGTGAATTAAATATTATTAATGGTTAGGGTGTCAAAAGTAAACTGACTCCCAAATTTAATAATTAGTAGAGCTCATATCTG
>LFTD01000069.1 GCA_001512625.1 Clostridiales bacterium DTU036
TCAACATATCTTTCATCAAAGGCTGAAGCAAACTTACTAAAGGCCTTGTCAGCATCACTTAGAGCAGAGTCTCCCAGAATAACAGCCAGCTCCCTGGCCTGGATACCAGCAGTATAACCTGCATAGATCTGGTTCATGGTATCGGCGTGGTCTTCTCTAGTCTTGCCATCCCCTATACCCTTGTCCTTAAGCCTGGACAGGGAAGGAACAATATTTATAGGTGGCTCGATGCCCCTTCTATAAAGCTCCCTGGATAGGATTATCTGGCCTTCTGTGATGTAGCCTGTAAGGTCAGGAATGGGGTGGGTTATATCATCTTCAGGCATGGTTAGGATTGGAATCTGGGTAATGGAACCTTCAATTCCTCTAATCCTTCCAGCCCTCTCATAGATGGAGGCCAGGTCAGTATACAGGTAACCTGGGTAGCCCCTTCTACCTGGAACTTCTTTACGGGCTGCAGAGATCTCCCTAAGGGCCTCGGCGTAGTTGGTCATATCAGTTAGGATAACTAGAACATGCATGCC
>LFTD01000128.1:0-11811 GCA_001512625.1 Clostridiales bacterium DTU036
CTTGAAAGAGTTGGCTCAAAGCGTGATGGAAGATGGATGGTAATAAAATGATAAGTAATGTATTATTTCATCATTATCGTGATTTAACTTTTCCGAAGGAGGCAATAGGATTAGAATGGAATGGTAATGACACAAAATATTTCTGCACACCAGTTGGAGCAGAAATAATCGGCTGGATAGGTGTTGATGGGATACATTTTTGTTTTATTTCATCCATTAGTTCTGATATGGTATTTTCTGTTAACCCAATGCCCTGTGGAAAACATTATGTTGAGCCTATTGCGAGTAACTTTCAGGACTTTTTATCACTCGTGCTTTTCTGTAGAAGTGCTAGCCCATTAGAACAAATTAGCAGGATAAGTCGAGAAGAGTTTTCAGAATTGCTAAAGTCAGATGAAGGGAATAGTAATCTAGAACAAGAAGTTGCCCTAAATATCTTGTATACAGAATTTGGAATTGAAGCGCAGTCAAATGCTTATCAATATGTGAAAAACTTGCAAGCTAAATTTGATTATTCGATAATCCCGTTTTCAGAAGAATATTATGAGATAATAGGAATAGAGAGATAAATTTCAACTTTTTGTGAACTATACATGAGTGGACTTTACAAGCGTATAAACAGAACTGTATAGAAATCCCCTGATGTCACACTAATGATACATGCCTTAAAGCCCCATTTAATCACCTTTCTTGGCTAGAAAAAGGCTGTTTTGTCCTTGATCCCGCAAGTGGGTCTTGTGTCATAATTGTGTCAACGGCAGATAGTAACGATGAACACTAGCTTTCAAGCCCTCTACTAGATAAACAAAATATGGATTCGGCTACTTTTTAGTAATTGTTTTAAACGATTGTTAAAAACACATCAATTATTAAATAAGATGGGAGATTAAGATGTCAAAGATAAAAAAAGATACCATTAAGGCAAAAGGTTTTTCGATAGAAGTTTATACTGAAGATTTTCAAAATGATTATATAAGCTTAACTGACATAGCTAAGTATAAGAACGATGATGACCCAAGATTTGTTATTCAAAATTAGATGAGAAATAGAGACACCTTAGAATATATTGGCTTATGGGAAGTTCTAAATAATCCAGATTTTAACCGTGTGCAATTCGACACGTTTAGGAATGAAGCAGGCTTAAATAGATTTACGATGACACCTAAAAAGTGGATTGAATCCACTAACGCAATTGGCATTGTGTCTAAAGCTGGAAGATATGGAGGAACCTATGCTCATAGTGATATTGCTATGGAATTTGCTTCATGGATATCACCTGAATTTAAGCTATATATCATTCAAGATTATAAGCGAATTAAGTTAGATGAAAACTCAAGGCTATCTCTTACCTGGAATCTTCATCGAGAGATTTCTAAAATCAACTATAGAATCCATACTGATGCTATTAAAAACTATTTAATGAATGATTTGACCGATGAGCAATTAGGATTTAAATATGCCAGTGAAGCTGATATGTTGAATGTCGCTCTGTTTAATAAAAGAGCAAAACAATGGCGAGAAGAAAATCCAGACTTAAAAGGAAACATAAGAGATCATGCAAGCTTGGAAGAATTGTTAGTCCTTGCAAATATGGAAAGTTATAACGCAATTTTGATCGAGAAGGGAATTGGGCAAAAGGAGCGAATGATAGAACTGAGAAATTTAGCAAGAAATCAACTTTATTCCTTGCAGCAACTTGAAAATAATTCGATTAAGAAACTAGAGTCAGATTAAATTTGGTAGAATTCAATGGATATAAATCAATTAACTAAATTATATAAAGTTAGAAAACTAAATCAAATGGATGGCTTATCTATTTTAGAACTCCAAAAAAGTAATCCTTTATATTTCGATTATTGTCCACCAGAACCTAATATTCAAAATATTTTGAATGACATGACTTCCTTACCTCCCGGGAAAGATATTGAGGATTTATACTATGTAGGATTTTTTGAAGAAGAAAATTTAGTAGCTATCCTACATTTTATAATCTCGTTTCCAGATAAAGACACAATATATATTGGATTGTTTATGGTTGATAGGAATTACTCTGGACGTGGCGTTGGAAGCAAGATTATTAATGATACTTTAGTTTGTTTTAGGCGAGAGGGATTTTTAAAGGCAAGATTAGGATACATGAAAGGTAACCCACAAGCAGAAGCATTCTGGGAAAAATGTGGTTTTGTAGATAATTTTATAGAAACAGAAAATGAACAAGGGAAAGTAATTATCTTGGAAAAAAATCTAAACTAGAAAATTATTAGTAATCCATTAGACTTCATACTATCTATTGAATTATAATCATTGGTTTTACAAATTGAACAAGCACCTGGCACAGGCGGATCCTTGCTGTGGTTCTACGGGGTTATTCACTTCTGAAAACTAAAAGTATTCAACTGGTAATTATCCGGCTAGTTATTACATAGAGGCAGAGCGAAAAGATGTAAATTTGATAGGAGAAAGGCTGCTGCTTCTCGAAGCAGGCTGTAAAGGGTATTAATGTCTATGGACTGGCTATGAAATAAGGAGATATATAGACTAGAGGAGCTAAAACCAGGGAGGTAGACTGGGTATTTTACTGAGTGACTTATAAGGACCATTTTTTTATTATCATAGTCAAATGGGAGATTATTTTTTTCTTTTGGGGTATAATGTTTATAAGATAATAATACAATTATCTTCGGTAACTACTAAGTGAAGAGGAAGAGGTTTGATCATGAAATTTGAAATCAATGGTAAAAATTTTCGCGTTGACGATGACCTTCGTCAAAGGGTAGAGGACAAATTAAGCAAGTACAGTCCTTATTTTAATGAAGATGTGACTGCCATAGTTAATTTTTCTCAAGTTAAGAATCTTAATAATGTTGAGATAACCATTCCGCTAAAAAATGGAGCAGTGATTAGGGTAGAAGAGCAGAGTTTTGAGATGCTAACCAGTGTTGATAAAGCTGTTGAGAAGCTAGATCGTCAGATAAGAAAACACAAGACAGCACTCAGGAGGCGCTACCAAGCCCATGACTCCATCCGCTTCGAGGAAATCCCCGAAGTTGAAGAAGATGTAAAAGAAGAAGAAATCCAAATCATGCGTACCAAGAATTTCCCCATTAAGCCCATGGGACCAGAAGAAGCTATTATGCAAATGGAGCTGGTTGGCCACGATTTCTTTGTCTTCTTAAATGCGGAAACCGATGAAGTAAATGTTGTCTATAAAAGAAAACATGGTGGTTATGGGTTGATTGAGCCAATCCTGGGATAAAAAAACTTATAGATTCAGGTCCCCTATCCAGGGGACCTTTCTTTATTTATAGAACCTTTTGGAGGAAGTTGTGAATAAAAAATTAGTAGAAAAGGCACTAGATGAAAAATCTGCCACGCTGTTTGAGTTAGCAGCAAAGATCTGGCAAAACCCTGAAACTGCCTGGAATGAAACTAGGGCCAGCCAGTGGATAGCAGACTTTTTAGAGGCTGAAGGTTTTGAAGTGCAAAGAGCTTACTTGGGTCTGCCAACAGCTCTTAAAGCCAGCTGGGGTAGGGGGAGGCCTGTTATAGGTTTTCTTGGAGAGTATGACGCCCTTCCTGGAATGAGCCAGGCTGTGTCAGTGGATAAGAAGGCCCTTTTAGAGGGAGGCCCTGGCCAGGGCTGTGGCCACAACCTTTTAGGAGTTGGACATGTGGGTGCAGTGCTTGCTATGAAGGCCGCTATGGAAGAAAAAAATCTTGAAGGCACTATAGTTTTCTATGGCTGCCCTGCTGAAGAGGTGCTAACAGGCAAGGGCTTTATGGCCAGAGACGGGGCCTTTAGAGAGCTGGATATAGTTATGGCCTGGCATCCTGGAACTAGAAACTCAGTAGGTATGGGAAGGATGACAGGTCTTAATAGCGCTAAGTTCAACTTTAAGGGTAGGACTGCCCATGCTGGGGGAGATCCCCACAATGGAAGAAGTGCCCTTGATGCTGTGGAGCTAATGAATGTGGGAGCCCAGTACCTAAGAGAGCATGTTACTGATGATGTGAGGATTCACTACATCATAACTGAGGGTGGAGTGGCTCCAAATATAGTTCCCGATAGGGCCTCTTCCTGGTACTATGTCAGGGCCCTTTCAAGGCCAGCAGTAGTTGAGACCTATGAGAGGCTTCTTAAGATTGCCAGGGGAGCAGCCGAGATGACTGAGACCCAGGTTGAGGTTGACTATCTAGGAGGCTGCTATAATACCCAGCAAAATGAGTCTCTTGTTAGGCTCCTACACGAGACCATGAAGGAGCTAGAACCTCCCATGTGGACAGATGAAGAGATAGAATTTGCCAGATCTTTAAACCAGGTTTCTGCCAATTATCAGAGCCTTAAAGAAAAGGGAAAATTAAAAGAAGATGAGCAGATTCATAGCTATGTGGATGAAATTGATAATGAAAACAGCTATGGCTCTACTGATGTTGGGGATGTCCAGCACATAGTGCCAGGGGTCTTCTTTTCTACAGCCACTTATAACCTAGGAGCAGCAGGCCATAGCTGGCAGGTAACCTCCTGCTCAGGTTCTTCAATTGGCCAGAAGGGCATGATTTATGCTTCCAAGGTTATGGCTCTAACGGGCCTTAAACTCCTTGAAAATCCCCAGCTAGTTAAAGAAGCTAAAGAGGAGTTTGATAGGGTAATGGGAGAGAGGGTCTATGAGTGCCCAATTCCTGAGGACCTGCCAGTTCCCCAGCCTAAATAAACAAATGAGAATCAGGCTTTTCTTGCCTGGTAGCCCCTAACTTGGTAGAATTAGAGGGAGAAGAGGTGTGATATGAAATTAATTGTAAAGGGTAAGACCAAAGACTTATATGAACTAGATAATGGGCTCTATGAGCTCCACTTTAAGGACGATATGACAGGCAAGGACGGCGTCTTTGATCCAGGAGCCAATGAGGTGGGCCTGGTAATGGAGGGAGCTGGCCTTGCGGGTCTACGCATGACCAAGTATTTCTATGAGAAGTTTAATGAGATGGGGATTAACACCCATTATGTTGAGAGTGACTTAAGTAAAAACACCATGGTGGTCCATCCAGCTGAGATGTTTGGAAAGGGTGTAGAAGTCATTTTAAGGTATAGGGCTGTAGGAAGCTTTATTAGAAGGTATGGCCTCTACGCCGAGGAGGGTATGGCGCTGGATAGCTATGTAGAGTTCACTCTTAAGGATGATAAAAGAGGAGACCCACTAATAACAAGAGAGGGCCTGGACATGCTGGGCATCATGACTAAGGAAGAGTATGACGAGCTCTATGAGCTAACTATAAAGCTTGGAGCCCTTATTAAAGAAGATATGGAGAAAAAGGGCCTAGAACTCTATGATATGAAGTTTGAGTACGGCAGGATTGGTGAGGACAAGAGGGTGGCCCTAATAGACGAAATCTCTGGAGGCAATATGAGGGTTTATAAGGATGGTGCCCATATCAAGCCCCTAGAGCTAGAAAAGATTTTTTTGGGTGACAAGTAATGAAGACAGACAAGCTGCTCTCAAGAATTAAGATTAAAGAAATCTATGGTAACTTTCCCGAGGAAGTTCAAAATATAAGCCTGGACTCCAGGGAGGTAGAGGAAGGCTGGGTTTTTGTGGCCCGCCAGGGTTTTAATGTGGACTCCCACCAGTTTATTCCCCAGGCAGTGGACCAGGGCTGTAGATTTATCGTGGCCAATAGATTTGTGGAACTGCCTGAGGATGTGGGGCTTTTAGTTGCCAGTGATACTCCCAGGGTGGCCTCCATCCTGGCCCAGTATATCTATGACTTTCCCTCCACCAAGATGAATGTGGTGGGGATTACTGGTACCAGTGGCAAGACCTCAACTGCCACCATGGTCCATTCCATTCTAGAAGAGCTAGAGGAAAAATCAGCCATAATCGGGACCAATGGCTTTAGTGTGGGGGATAAGACCACTTTAAACATTAATACAACTCCTGAAACCACCCTTTTAACCAGGCAGTTTGCTGAGGCAGTAGAAGAGGGGGCAGACCACTTAGTGATGGAGGTCAGTAGCCACGCTCTAAGTCTGGGCAGGACTGCTGGAATCGACTATGACATAACTGCCTATACCAATCTTAGCCATGAGCACCTGGATTTTTACAGGGACCTTTACCACTATGGCTATACCAAGGGCATGCTGCTTTCCCAGATGGGAAGTGACCTATCTAGGCCAAAGTATGTCATTTTAAATGACGATGATGACTTCCTAGTTGAGATGGCTATGGAGACAGGCTATGAGATAGTGAAGTTTTCTCTTAAGAATAAAGAAGCAGACTTCTATGCCTGGGACCTTGTAGAGGCGGGTAAGTTTACTGATTTTAAACTAAAGACTCCTGAAGGTGATTTTGAGATTAGGTCTCCCTTTTTAGGTAGCTTCAATGTGGAAAACCTGATGGCTGCCATGGCTATAGTCTGGCTTAAGAGTTTTAGCTTAGAGGCGATTGTAGATAGGATTCCTAAACTCCCTCCTATTAAGGGCAGGGTTGAGTTTATAGGTAAAGAGGAGCTTCCCATTACCCTTATAGTTGACTACGCTCTGACCCCAGATGGCCTGGAGAGGTTAATTGAGGCTGTTAAGCCCCTTATTACAAAGAGGTTTATCCTCCTAACTGCCATGTGGGGCTCTGGTAGGGATATTACTAAGGCGCCAAAGATGGGCAGGATTTCCTCTGTTGCCGACTATGTGGTCTTTACCAATAATAATCCCGGGGATGATGATAGGCAGAGGCTGGTGGATGAACTTGAAAAGGGAATTACCCATAAGAACTACAGAAAGTTTTTAGACCGTAGGGAAGCCATAGAGCATGCCATTGAGATATCTGAACCAGGAGACCTGGTTGTGCTTTCTGGCAGGGGTAGTGAACCCTATATGATGGTGGAGGGAGGCCAGAGGATTATCTTTAGAGATGATTTGATAGCCTTGGAAGCTGCCAGGAAAAAGTACAAAACCCCCTAAAATATGCTATTATAGATAGGAGCCTGATTATCAGGCTCTTTTCTAAAGCAGGGAGGAAAAATGAGTTATTTAGCCCTTTACAGAAAATACCGACCAGAGGATTTTGATGATTTTGCTGGCCAGGATGATATAACAAAAAGTCTGCGCTACCAGGTTAAAACAGGAACCTTTGGCCATAGCTATATTTTTAGTGGAATCAGGGGGACTGGTAAAACCTCCATGGCCAAGGTCTTTGCCAAGGCTGTTAATTGCCTGGACCCTAAAGATGGTAACCCCTGTGGCCAGTGTGTAAGCTGTATAAATACCAAAAAAGGCCTCTCCTTTGATGTGGTGGAGATGGACGCTGCCAGTAATAATGGTGTTGATGATATAAGGGAGCTTAGGGAAAGTGCCCGCTTTCTACCTGCAGGTTCAAAGTATAAGGTATATATAATTGATGAGGTGCAGATGCTCTCTAACTCTGCCTTCAATGCCCTTTTAAAGACTCTGGAGGAGCCGGGAGAATCAGTTATCTTTATCCTGGCCACCACCGAGCTCCACAAAATTCCCGACACCATCCTTTCTAGATGTATGCGCTATAATTTTAAGCGGATTGAAAGAGAGGCCATGGTGGCAAGACTGGCAAAAATCTGCCAGCTTGAGGGTGTGACCTATGAAGAGGAAGCTCTAGAACTTATTGGTGAGCAGGGGGGAGGGGCCCTAAGAGACGCCATAACCCTTCTAGACAAGGCCATGACCATGGCCCAGGGCAATCTAAGCGTTGAAGTAGTCCAGGACAGTCTAGGACTCTTAGGAAGGGACAGGACCCATGAGCTCCTAATAGACCTCTATGCTGGAAGGCTGGACGATTCTATTTCTGTTCTAGGGGAAATTCTCAAGGAGGGCAAGGAAATCTCTATGATTTTTACGGAAATCCTTTCCTTTATGAGGGGGATCCTCCTTTCGAGAATGATGGATGAAAAGAGCCTGGTTTCCTATCTTGGCTTTTCCATGGAAAAGTATAAGGACTATTACAGGCATCTAAAGGACGAAGAAATCATCTACTCTTTAGAGGTCTTTGATGAAGCCTCAAGAAAGCTAAGACTGAGTAATCTACCCAGGTTAACCCTGGAGATGGCTCTAGTCCAGATTGCTTCTAGCAGGCCTATAAAGGCCCAGGTTGAGGTGAAGAAGGTCCTAGAAAAGCGCAAGATTGAAAGAATAGAAGAGGAAGAAAAGCCCCTAGAACCAGTAGACTTTTCCGATGTTCAGTTCTACTGGGAGAAGCTCCTTAATAGGCTAAAAGAAACCAACAATGTAATAACAGCAGCCTACCTAGCAGAAGCCCTAGTTGAGGATATAGATGATAGTAATATTTATCTGATCTTTACTCCCCAGTTTAAGATTCACCGTGACAACCTAATGCAAAAGGATAAGCTGGAGATTCTAAAACCCCTTATTGAAGAGGTCTTTGGCAGAAATCTAAAGGTCCATGCTAAGATAAAGGACGAAGAAGCTCAAAGTCCAGCCACTCATTCTAATGAGCCTCTGGAAGAAATAAGGCCCAATGAGGATTCTTTGATGAAGAAGCTGGAGCCAGAAGAAAAAGAAGTAGTAGAGAAAAAAGAAGAGAAAATAATAACTGAAGAAGCTGAGGAAGAATCCCTGGCCGATAGACTTAAGCGGCTACTGGGAGAGGACAGCGAAAAACTAGTTATCAAATAGGAGGAAAAATTGGCTAAAAAACGTGGAGGCTACCCCAACATGGGTGGCATGAATATGCAGGGTATGATGAAGCAGGTCCAAAAAATGCAGCAGGACATGCTAAGGGCCCAAGAGGAAGTTGAAAAGCAGGAGTTTGATGTTTCCGTTGGAGGAGGGGCAGTTACCCTAAAAATGAATGGGAAAAAAGAGCTGCTGGAAGTAAATATTGATGAGGACCTACTGGATCCTGAGGAGAAGGACATACTTGAGGACATGCTAATTGGCGCACTCAATGAGATAATTAGAAAGACAGAAGCCGCCACATCCTCCAGTATGGAGAAGATTACCGGTGGGCTTAACATTCCGGGGCTCTAATGGACTACCCAAAGAGTCTTGAAAGGCTGATAGAGGAGCTGGCCAAACTACCAGGAGTTGGTAGGAAGACTGCTACTAAGATGGCCTTTAACCTGATAGATATGAGAAAAGAAGAGGCTGTGGAGATAGCCAGAGCCATAGTTGATATGAAAAATAAGCTAGGGCTTTGTAAGAGATGTCACCATCTCTCAGAAGAGGCCCTTTGTTCTATTTGCCAAAGTGATAAAAGGGACACCAGCCTTATTTGTGTAGTAGATACCCCTAGAGACCTTTTGGCCATTGAGAGGGCCAGAGAGTATAGGGGGCTTTACCATGTCCTTCATGGTAGGATATCTCCGCTTGAGGGGGTTAGGCCCAAGGATCTTTTTATTGAGGACCTTTTAGAAAGACTTGAAAATGAGAAAATAGAAGAGATCATCCTAGCCAACTCTCCGACTTTAGAAGGTGAGAGCACCGCAATTTACTTAAGTAAGCTCCTTGATGGTAAGGTGGATAAGATAACAAGGATTGCCCATGGTGTTCCCATAGGTGGTGACCTGGAGTTTGCAGATGAGGTAACCCTTCTTAAAGCCATGGAGGGAAGAAAGGTACTATAGTGGACAGCTTATATCTAGTTTTTATAGGCCTGGCCCTGGTCTACCTTATGTATAAGAACATAAGTGTTAAAAGAAAGGCCCTAAAAATACTTAGGGACTATAGTTCTAGGCTGGGCTGGAGCAAGTACAAGATTGAAGACTTAGATAGTCACTATTTAGAAAGAAAAGATGAGCTGGGCAAATGGAGCCTGGATGCTTTGACCTGGGGAGATTTGGAGCTCAGTGAGTTTCTTATTAAGACCCAGGCTTTTTATTCTAGCCTTGGCGCCAACCATATCTATGAGGCCTTCCACTATCTGGCTGATGAAAGTACCCTTGAGTGGAGGAAGAAACTTATAGATATGGGAGACCAGGATAGAGAGATTTGCATCACCCACCTCTACTACCTGGGCAAGGAGGATGGAAGCAATCTCCATTTTTTTATTAGAAATGCCGGAGACTTTTTCCTGCCTTTTTGGCTTATTCAAGGCCTTTACTACCTGATGATTTTGGCAATTATAAGTATACCCTTTATCAAGGCTTGGAGCCTTATTTTAGCAGGGGGCCTTATAATCGTCAATAGCCTTATTTACACCAGCTCCCAGGAAAAGCTCAGGCATGAACTCTTCAATGTGGACTATTTCCAGAAGGCCCTTAAAAGGGCCAGGCTCTTGGAAAAAGAGCTTTCAGAGGATCTAGTTTGGTACAAGAAAGAGCTAGGAGGAAACCTAGAGGCCTTTAAGGGCATAAGAGTAAGTCCCCTGCAAGAAACAGGAGAGTCTATAGAGTTTCAGGCCTTTAAGGATATTTCCAACATCTTCTTTTTAAAGTCCTTAAGGCAGTATGCTAGGCTAGGCCATAGGGTCAAGAAAAACAGATTAGAAGCAACCAGGCTTGTAGAGCTTTTAGGGGAGTTAGAGCTAGCGCTTTATATGAAGGCCCTAATAGCCAATAAGGCCATGTGCCAAGCGGAGTTTAGTGGTGACAAGCTTCTGAGCTTTGAAGAGCTCTATCATCCTGTTCTGGATGAACCTGTAGGCTATAGTAGGCAGGCTTCTAAGAGGCTCCTAGTTACAGGAAGTAATGCTTCGGGAAAGTCAACCTTTATGAAGTCCATGGCTATTAGTAGCCTCTTTAGCCAGGTAGTAGGCTACGCCTTTGCAAAGAGTTTTAGCCTAAGTCCTGGCAGGATCTATACCTCCATGGCTTTAAGGGACAGCCTGGAAAAGGAAGAAAGCTACTTTGTAACAGAAATCAAAAGCTTAAGAAGGATTGTGAAGGCTACAGAAGAGGGCTTTTGCTGCTGCTTTATAGATGAGATTCTAAGGGGGACCAATACCATAGAGCGAATTGCTGCCTCTTCTTCGGTGCTTGAGCGGCTGGCAGAATCTGATAGCTGTATCTATGTGGCTACCCATGACATAGAACTTACAGAGCTCCTAAGTGCTTATGAAAATGTACACTTCAGAGAGCACTATGAAGGTAGTGATATAGTATTTGATTATAAACTATTAGAGGGCCCCTCGGACTCTACAAATGCCATTCTCCTACTTGGTATCATGGGCTTTAATCAGGAAATTATAGGGGAGGCCCAGGCCAAGGTGGACAACTTTTTAGCGACTAAGACCTGGAGGAAGATGTGAAAAAACTAGTATATCTATTTGGGTTTATTTTGGCCTTTGTGGCCCTACTATTAGGATTCTTCACCTTGGTGGAGTATAGGCCTAGGGATATAGAGTCTGTAGAGCTGGATAATCCAAGAGCTCTTGACAAGGATGAGCTGACCCTTCTTAGTTTTAACATAGGCTATGGAGGGCTGGGTAAAGATGAAGACTTTTTTATGGATGGGGGCAGTAAGGTTATGCCTGAAAGTGTAGAGGTAGTGGAAGGCTATCTCAGTGGCATCCTTGGGACACTAAAGGAGAACCCTGCTGACTTTTACCTAATCCAGGAGGTGGATAAAAACTCAAAGAGAAGCTATGGCATAGACCAGGCCAGCTACCTAGAGGAGGGCCTGGGCCTAGAGTCCAGTTTTGCCATAAACTTTAAAGCCCTATATGTGCCCTTTCCTCTACCAACAATAGGTAAGGTTCATTCGGGGCTTCAGACCCTGTCTAGTTATAGGCCAAGTCTTTACTACAGGAAGAGTTTACCTGTTCCCTTTAAGTGGCCAGTAAGAACTGTAAATCTTAAGAGGGCCCTTTTAGTTGAGGAATATGAAAT